>CAMBFY010000207.1 GCA_945865415.1 Sphingobacterium thalpophilum | reverse complement strand
CAGAGGATAATGTTTGAATATCGTTTAATAAGGTATTTCGATTGATTTTTTGAGCATTTAAATTATAATTAGATAATATTAACAATAAGAGTGTGAGTTTTTTCATTTTTTAATTTTACCTCTAGGATGATTTATTATTGGGGAAATATTTAACAGGCAAGGCTTATTCCAATTTAAGCTACCTCACGAATATCAACAGCCACGACTCTTGAAACGCCCTGTTCTGCCATAGTGACACCATAAATTATGTCTGTACTTGCTATTGTACGCTTGTTATGTGAAACAATTATAAACTGCGACTGATCTGAAAATTCTCTGATTATATTATTGAATTTATCAATATTAGTATCATCCAGAGGAGCATCCACTTCGTCAAAAATACAGAATGGTGCAGGTTTCAAGAGATAGAGTGAAAACAAGATTGCAGTTGCAGTCAGTGTTTTTTCACCTCCGGATAGTTGATTGATGGATAATGGCCGTTTGCCTTTGGGACGCGCAATGATATCAATGTCTGATTCCAGTGGATTGCTGGGATCAACCAAAAGAAGGTCACAGCTATCTTCTTCATTAAATAATGATCTGAAAACTTTGATAAAATGAGTCCTTACCTCCATGAATGCTGCCATGAACTTTTCCTTTGCAGTATCGTCAATTTCTTTTATCGTTTGTAAGAGTGAAGATTTTGCTTCAGCCAGATCTTTTTTCTGTAATTGAATAAAATTATATCGTTCATTCATTTCCTGATAAGCTTCCATCGCCATAGGGTTTATTGCACCAAATTCATCCATTTGCCTTTTAATACGCTCTGTTTTATCACGAATTTCCTGCTCATCTCCATCAAGTTGTGCATTTTCATCTTCATCCAGCAATAATGAAATGTCGACAGCGAACTCGACCGATAGACGTTCTTTCAAAGCATTTAAATCCAGTTTAATTGCAGTTTTTTGGTCTTTTATCTCATTGAACATTAGCTCAGCCTGTTCTTTATTGCGACGAAGTTGACTAACTTCTTCTTCCTTATCAGTGATTTGAACCTTTGAAGCATGATAAGCTTGCTCGGCATCATTAACAGCAATCTCCAATTCCTCCTTTTGAACATACATTCCGATTAAATCATCATCAGAATGATCAGCATTTTGGAGGGTTTCTTTTATTCCAGCCTGTGTTTTTTCAAGCTCTGTCTGATTTAATCCAATTCGCGACTCCAAACTTTGTTGTTGACTTTCACGATATTCAAGATCTTTTTCGATGGTAGAAACTTTATTTTGCTGCTGATGAAAGCGAATATTTTCCTGATTATAATTTTCAGACTTTGAATTTAAGCTCTCTGCGAGTTCATTATAACTTTGCTGGTCTTTTTGAACTTGCTCCAGTTTAATTTGTTTATTGATTCTTAGCTCCACAAGAAGTGGTTCGGATGCAAGTAATTCATTGCTTATACTTACAATTTTTTGCTCTACGTCTTGTTTTCTATTCAGACTGTTTTCGATGAAAGCAAGATACTGCTCCTGCTTCGTTTTAACTGAAGTATAATCATTGTTCAACCTGTTGATTTCTAACTGAGATTGCTGTAAGAAATCTTTTTGAGAGGAATCTATTAAATCTTTTAACTTAATTTCTTCATCAGTAATCGTATTTTTCAATTTCAGAATTAAGTTCTCTCCATTATTAATGTCCTTTGAAAGTTTTTCAAGGTTTTTGGCCCTTCCAATACGTTTTCCTTCAAACAAGCCAACTGAACCACCCGACATTCCGGTTCTGGTTTTTGTAAACATTCCAGTCTTACTAAGAATAACTAACTGCTCTGCTGGTAGGGCAGACCGTAATTCATTCTCTTCTGATGACTGTAGCAGATAAACATTGTAAAGCAACATTTCACATAAAGGACGATACTTATTATCTGTATCTATTATTTCTAAAGCCGGAATCAGGTCTTTGCGATCTGTTATAACTGATGGACTTTTACTAGCAACTTTTAAAGCTTCCAGAATAAAAAAATTAGCCCTGCCTCTCGAAGAATCATTTAATAATTGAATGGCCTGAACAGCTTCCGCCTGAGTTTCTACAACATAATGATTCATCACCGGCTCAAGGTAATTTTCAATGGCAATACGATATTCTTCCCGGCAGAAAAGGATATCAGAGAAAAGCGGTGTCTGTTTTGTCCAGCCTGCATTTTTTTTCAAAAAACGGATTGATTCAGGAAATCCTTCCAAATTATCAATCATCGATTTGGTTAGATTGTATTCGTTTTGTTTAGAATCGAGAATTCTGCCTTCCTGATTTAGGATTTCTTTTTTCTCCTTTATGAGCTCTGTGCTATTCCGTATTTGTAATTCTAATTCATCTTCAAACTCTTTTTTTAGTAAATAGTGCTTTTGCTTGGTTTGCAGCTGCTCGTTTAATTCGTAAATAACTTTGTTAAACTCATTTAGCTCATTTTCCTTAGATTCTGTGTCTGCCATATTCCGGCTACTTTCCTGATGTAGTGCTTCTTTCTGGATGTTCAATATGGCAATCTCCTTCTCAAGCTTATATACCTGGTTCTGAAGTTCATTATTTTCAATGTTAAGTTTATCAAGTGATGATTTTGATTTTTGCTGTTCTGTCCTTAACTCGTTGATGGCTTTGTGTTGAATTTGAGTGGAAATGCGAAGTTTTTCCAGAATTTCACTTTCCTGTAAATGTTCTTCATTCAGCCGTTTCTGGTTGTAAAAAACATGATTAAGTTGATTCTGGTCTTTTTCAAGCTCATCGTTAAGTCTGGTTTTTTTGTCCTCTAAAAAGCGTAATTGCTCATTCTTTAATTTCTTATCGCTTTCATAGGTGCGAATTTTAGCAATAAACTCATTGGTAGCTTTTTGTTGAATAGAAAGATTCCTCTCAAGATTCAAATTTTCAAGCTTGAGCTTCTGTAATAATGCCTCCAAATTGCTGATCTCAACATTGATTCCACTACTTTTTAGAGTATGCTGCTGCTCTTTATCTTCAAGCTGATTTAATGATTCTCTAAAGCCAATGATACGATAGGATGCAAGATTCAGACTTAACGTTTTATACTGTTCCTTGAGTTTATAATACCTTTCAGCTTTTTTTGCCTGATTTTCCAGAGTTTTCAGATTTTTCTCTATCTCGAACAAAAGATCTTCTACACGACTTAAGTCGGCTTCTGTATCTTTTAATTTATTGAAGGTTTGCTTTTTTCTCAGTTTATATTTTGATATACCTGAAGCTTCTTCAAATAAGGCTCTTCTTGAATTATCCTTATTGGCAATGATCTCATCAATCATTTTCAATTCGATGATTGAATAAGAGTCTGAACCTATTCCTGTATCAAGAAATAAATCCGTAATATCTTTTAACCTGCAATGCACATCATTTAACCTGTATTCACTCTCCCCTGAGCGATATAGCTTTCGGGTGATGGTTACTTTGGTAAAGTCAGTAGGTAGAATATTTTTAGTGTTATCAAAGGTCAGGGATACTTCAGCAAGGTTCGAGGGTTTACGTGTTTTCGTTCCGTTAAAAATGATATTTTCCATTTTCTCAGATCGAAGCATACGCGTACTCTGTTCCCCAAGAACCCATCGTATCGCATCCACTACATTCGATTTCCCACAACCATTTGGCCCCACAATAGCAGTTACTCCATCATTAAAATTTATGGTGATCTTATCTCCAAAGCTTTTAAAACCTTTGATTTCTAGTTGTGTAAGCTGCATTTTTTTCTTCCCGCTTTGAGCGGATCATGGTTATTTTTGAAGGCTCAATTTATAAAATTCTATATATCTATTGATAATTTAAACAAGGAAAACTAAACTATTTTTTAACAATACAAAACGTATTTTAGACTCGGAAAATGATATTTAAATTTTAATCTATAAAACTATGGAATACAGACGTTTAGGTAAATCGGGTTTGAGAGTTAGTGCTCTTTCTTTAGGAAGTTGGCTCACTTTTGGTCAGCAAATTGATGATAAGGTAGCTGAAGAGTTAATGGATATAGCTTATGATGGCGGGATAAATTTCTTTGATAATGCCGAAGGTTATGCTGGTGGGAAGTCTGAAATTGTTATGGGAAATATTCTGAAAAAGAAAAAATGGGATCGCAGTTCATATATAGTTTCCAGTAAGATCTTTTTTGGAGCTGAAGAGAAAAAACCAAATATGATCGGACTTTCCAAGAAGCATTTATTTGAAGGAACACATAACGCCCTCAAGCGACTTCAACTTGACTATGTCGATTTAATTTACTGTCACAGACCCGATAAAGAAACACCAATAGAAGAATCAGTCTGGGCGATGCATCAACTGATTCAACAGGGAAAAGCATTGTATTGGGGAACATCCGAATGGAGCGCTCTTGAAATAATGCAGGCGCATTATTTTGCTGAAAAGAATCATTTAGTCCCACCAGTGATGGAACAACCTCAGTATAACATGCTTTGGCGTGATAAAATGGAAATGGAGTTTTTATTGTTATTCAGGGATTTCGGAATGGGCACAACCATCTGGAGTCCGATGGCCTCAGGATTGCTTTCCGGAAAATACAATGATGCCGATCCAAAAGATGCACGTTTCAGTATGGATAATTTGGAATGGTTAAGAAACCGATTATTAATTGAATCAAACATTCATAAGGTTAAGTTATTGCAGAAAATTGCTGAAAGGTTTAATACTTCTCTGGCAAAACTTGCTATCGCTTGGTGCCTGAAAAATCCTCATGTAAGTACCGTTATTTTGGGAGCATCAAAGGCTTCACAACTGAAAGAGAATCTTACAGCTCTTGAAGTAGTTCCTTTACTTACAAATGAAATCATGCTTGAAATTGATGAAATTACGGGGACTAAACCTCAGGTTATAATTCCTTAAATAAACAAGGCTGACAGGGTTTAGAACCCTGTCAGCCTTCTAAACCCTGTCAGCATCATAAAATATCAACTAATTTAAAGGTATCCTTTACACGGATGCCTTTTTCCGTTTCCTGAAGGGTGCAACATTCGTTCACCGGATCATGTTCCAGATAGAGAACATAATCATTTTCAACAGCCTCTGTGAGAAATTTCTTTTTCTCATTCAGGGTTTTGAGAGGAAACATATCATAAGACATCACATAAGGCATTGGAATATGTCCGATGGAAGGGAGCATATCAGCCATG
>CAMBFY010000206.1 GCA_945865415.1 Sphingobacterium thalpophilum | reverse complement strand
CTATAATTCAACTGTAAAAGTAAATAACTTACCACTTTTTACCACTATCTCCCACAAAAAAGTTTTCCACAGTTTTTAAAGGCAAAAATCGCTCCTTAAGCGAATTATCAGTCGATTGACTTTTGGAAAACTGAACTATAAAAATGGCTTCATCCCTTTATCTGGCAACCATGTTATAAAGTTTCTTTGACCATGCTTTCTCATATAGCAGCTGTCAAATAACTGTCAAAATTTGAAAAAAATAACTTACAACAACGTCTGTTAATTAAATTGAAGATTTAAAATAGAGCAAGAATCAGGCTGCACTTCAAGATTCCATTTTTTTTTATCTTTAAACTTATTGAGCAATTCTAATTTCGGCTCACAAATGATATTCAGATGGACAAGAATCAATATTTATTACCGGTAGAAGTTGAAGAACTGTTATTGAAGCTAAAGTCACGTTTTGAAAAAAATATGAACAGACATATTGGAATCAACTGGACTGATGTTGAGTCAAAGTTGATTACTGGAAGTATGACTAGAAAGTTATGGTCGCTCCATGAAATGGAAAAAACAGGAGGTGAACCGGATCTGATTGGCCAAGATCAAAAATCTGGCGAATACATTTTTTATGATTGCTCTGCTGAGAGTCCGAAAGACCGCAGAAGCACCTGTTACGATGAAGAGGCTCTAGAATCAAGGAAAGAACATAAACCTAAAAATAGTGCGATTGGAATGGCGCATACAATGGGCATTCATATTTTATCAGAAGAAGAGTACAGATACTTACAAAAATTTGGAAATTTTGATACCAAAACTTCCAGCTGGATCAAAACACCAGAAAAAATCAGGGATCTTGGAGGTGCAATCTTTGCTGATTTCCGATATGGAAACGTATTTGTTTACCATAATGGAGCTGAATCATATTATGGATCAAGGGGATTCCGCGGCTCCCTAAAGATTTAATTCAATAGTTAACTAAGCACTTAAAACGTTATAATCTGAACTGGAAAATGAAACTAAAACCAGAAGAATTACAAGAAAACGGATACATTTTGCTAGATCATTTAAATCATAAAGAATTGGTACCCTTTATTCAAACCTATATCAGGAAATGGACTAAATTCTCTGTAATATATTATTGTTTCAATTCTCTGATTGCCGGATTTACAGGCTATTTACTGGTTTCAGATTTTAATTCAGAGAATTATAGCTTCTTCATAAAATTCAGCAATCTAAGTTTAGGTTTGGCTTCGGCATTGTTCTTAGTGCCATTACATGAATATATTCATGTAGTGGCCTACAAAATGAATGGTGCAGCTAACACGTCTTATGACGCGAACTTTAAAAAATTTTATTTTATGGCACTTGCTAATAAGTTTGTAGCCAATAAAAGAGAGTTTCAGATTGTAGCACTTGCCCCATTCCTGGTAATTAGCACCATAATCATCACTTGTATTTTCCTAATAAACGAGAACTGGAAATTAAGCATTATGGCAACATTATTAGCCCATACTGCCATGTGTTCGGGCGATTTTGGACTTCTGAGCTATTTTGATTATCATCGGGATAAGGATATTGTAACCTATGATGAAGTTGAGAGCAATATTTCTTATTTCTATAGCCGGCAGAAACAGTAAAAATCAAGCAGAATTTCTTTCTGCATTGATAATTCCAAATGAACACCGCATTACTAGTTTCTCGAATATTTTAACGTCCGGTGAGTCTGAAGCTTTATCGCCCTTTTCTCTAATCATGGTTAGTGCATATTGCTGAATCGTAATTAATGGCAATTCAATACGCTGCCTCATTCTGATTGAAAGCTGATCAGTTTCCCTGTCGGCCATTAATTCAGATTTGCCGGTCAATAAAAAGATATACTTTTTTGTCCGCTCAAATTCATCATGAAATTCATTCCATAAAAGTCCATATTTTGGATGATTTGATAAAAAAGCAGTCAGTGGAAAAAAACATTTACTCATTGCCATTTCACAATTACTCATCAGTGTTCTGAAATAAAGGGAGTGCTTGTATAGATTTGTAATTTCTCCCCATTTACCTTCAGCTTCCAGTTTTTCAAAAGCAATTCCAACTCCGTAATAACCCGGTATATTCTGCTTTAACTGGCTCCAGGCTCCTACATAAGGAACAGCTCTAAGATCATTGAGATTTAACATTCCAGATTTACGCTTTGACGGTCTGCTCCCAATATTTGCTTCTGCATAATAACGAAGCGGACTGGCAAAATTCAGGTATTCGAGAAAATCAGGATTATTTTTAAGAATATTGAAGGCTCCATAACTTTCTTCAGCCAAATCTTGCAGCAATTCCTCTTCATTTTCACTCATTGTAGAACTTCTTGTTGAAAACAAGGCATTACTTATACCAGAATGCATCAATTGTTCCATGTTGAATCTTGCCGACTCAATCGTTCCAAAATTAGAACTGATGGTCTGTCCTTGAATAGTCAACTGTATTTCCTTGTTGGCAATATTTTTACCCATTGAGGCATAAAACTGATGGGTTTTCCCTCCACCTCTTGCCGGTGGACCTCCTCTGCCGTCAAAAAACACAACTTCTACACCATGTTCTCTTGAAATTCGGGTTAATTCTTCTTTAGCTTTGTAAATACTCCAGTTTGCCATTAAATAACCACCATCCTTAGTCCCATCTGAGAATCCAAGCATGATTGTTTGGGTATTCTTTCTAGCCTTTAAGTGATTCCGGTAAGTCTCATTCTCATAAAGTATGGTCAGCACACTCGCTGCACTCCTGAGATCGCCAATAGTTTCGAACAAGGGTACAAAATCAATCTTAAGTTCATCCTTCTTCCAACCGGCCATTAAACATAAGCCAAATACCTCCATTACATCAAGCGCACTCGTTGTATGGCTAATTATATAGCGGTGACATCCCTCAGGACCATTAAATCGTTGAATGGTTCTGATCGTAAGAATAGTATCAAACGTATCCTTGTCTAGATCAGTATCAACCACCAGTGAGTTGATATTCTGTAATAGTTGGATTTTTGATTCTTCCGGGAGGCTTTTGTAATTATTAGGCAGGACATTTGTTTTCTCTGCAACTGCAGCTATCAGTTCTCTGTGAACTGAACTATCCTGTCTTATATCCAGTGAAGCAAAGAATAATCCAAACAAGTTAACCTTATTAAGTAAATTATTTACCTTATTAAGAAACAAACTATTATGTTTTTCTATCAGAATATCTCTGATTTTAACCAATGTTGCTATTATCTCATCCTTCGACAGATAGGCTTGATACCCTGGAATAAATAAATTCTTATAAAGTTTGTCTTCAAGTGTTGCTAACAAGGTATCAACACCCTGAAATGTTAACCTTGCCTTTAACAGTCGAACTTCTCTGTAATAGCATTTAATAATACTTTCCCTTAATGCTTCAGCAACTTTCAAAGTTGTCTCGGCTTTGACAAATGGATTTCCATCACGATCACCTCCTGGCCAGAAGCCCATCCTGATCAACTGATTTGTGTTTATAACCGCATCCGGAAACTCATTGTTTAAAAAAGATAAAATATTACCTGCCGAATGATAGAAAATATTTTCTAGAAACCAGATGAGGTTAACTGCTTCATCATATGGAGTAGGTTTTTCCTTCTTGAAAAAAGGTGTTTTTCCCAATTGCTGCAAATAGGTATTCACCAATACAGTATCCTCATTTTGCAGGGCTTTTCCAAGGTCATGAATAATACCTAAAACTGCACTCGGATAAAACTGATTTGGATGTGCAGTTAGTACCAACCGGATAGAAAAATCTTTAAGCTTTTGTGCCAACTCCTGCTGGGCATTATTTTGAATAACTTCAGTTTCAAGCTGTTTAAGAGTACCCAATCCTTCCATATCATGAGTTGAACCAAATGCAGCATCTTCTAAAGCATCAAACAATACTACTTGTCTCTCAGAATATTGAATAAACCTGAATAACAGATCTATTTGCTCTTTACTGTTGACATAGTTAGTATACTGACGAAAAAATGTATCAATAATTTCAGCCGGACTCTGGTTATTACGGAATCCATCCTCGCAATGAAGTAGGAACAACGAGAGTAAAATTCCTGTTTTTTCCACCTTATGGAATGGCAAAGAAGTAAACAAACTGTTATACATCTCAAACTTGGTACCCACCAAATTCTTAAACTCTGCCAATGTATTCCTCATGATATTATTATTTAAATGCAGCTTTTGATAACAAAACCGCTTCCGGGCTGAAATTACATCAAAATGGAGGAAAATCAAACACAGGGAATGGGAAATGTAAACTTACTTTGTCAATAGAAAAAACGTAACTCATCAACTGAAATTCCTTTGAAATAAATTCAAATAACAAGGTGTTTTTAATTCAAAATTGAAAAATCTAGAAAGGCTACACTCATCCTAGATCGGATCGCGTATTGACCGAACTCAGATAATTGTTATTACCAGTCCGGAAAAAGATTGCACTAGGTAGTATCAAACTATTGTTAATATTAGTTAAATTCAATTAGACAAACTTTACGGTAATGAAATATTCAATTTATCCATACATTTTGGCGATTATTTCAGGCTTCATTTTACCCCTGGCCGGTGATCTTGAACCATTTCCAATTCCTTTAGTTATTTTATGCTTATTCGTTTCTGGAGCATTAGGATTTTTTTGGGCAAGGGAAAGCTGGCGATGGGGCTTATGGATTTTAGGCCTATCCTTTACACTATCTCTTTTAAGTATTACATTTGCAGGTCGAGCTGAAATATTTTTTAAAAAAGATCTACCCATATTCTTTATTGCACTGTTATCACTATGTTTAGGAAGTTTGGTATCTGCAGTGATCTCAAACAGAAATGCAAAAAAAATCAGACCAGGATATCAAAACCAGAATAAAGAAGGCCCAACTATCCTTGACTGATTTATCTTTAATATGATTTTGAAAAAGTATTGGATCTCTAAAAAAATCATGATGAAACAAATTAAAATTGCCAGTTTAATACTCAGGATAAAATTGAAATAATAGGACTCTAAAAAATAAAACCTAAGCCAATGAAAAAACTAATCTTATTTTTTATTATGACGTTGAGCTTAAAGTCATTTGGGCAGGAAACGCACAATCAGGATAAAAAAGAAATACTTCAAAAAGTGCAGCAGTTTTTTGATGCACTGGAAAAACA
>CAMBFY010000205.1 GCA_945865415.1 Sphingobacterium thalpophilum | reverse complement strand
CCGATTGGATTGTCCCGCCTGTGCGGAAATAATGAATGAAAAATAAACTGATGAAAAATAATCGCAGAGATTTTCTTAAAATCACCGGAATCACCGGAATAGGTTTAACCGGACTAGGTCTTATACCCGCTATTGCCACGGAAAACCATTCTTTGGGCGAAACAATACAGTCGGTAGAACTGCAGGCATATAACCGCTTCCCAAGAATGATGCAGGATTATTTTTTAGATCGAGTTGGCGAATCCCTTGCTAAAGCCCGCAAACGCCGTGCATCCCTGAAAACTAAACAGGATGCAGAAGATTATGTGAAGGATGTGCGTGCTAAAATTGCCCAATGTTTTGGTCCATGGCCAGAGAAGACGCCCTTGAACGCACGCATAACAGGAACGATTGAACGGAATACTTATAAAATTGAGAAAGTAATTTTCGACAGCCGTCCTGGTTTCCCGGTCACAGCTAATCTATACCTTCCAAAGGGGAAAAACCGGCCTTTACCTGCTGTGATTGGCACTTGTGGTCATGGGGATCCTGCGAAAGCCACCCCTATCTATCAATCATTTGCCCAGGGTCTAGCCCGGCAGGGATATATCGTATTGATCTTCGACCCTATAGGACAAGGAGAGCGGGTCCAAATGCTGAGTAAGGATTTAAAACCGCTACATGGAATTGGGGTGCCTGAACATAATTATACCGGTAAACAAATGTTGCTGAATGGAGAGCATTTAAGTTCATGGTTTACCTGGGACTGTATCCGCTGTATGGATTATCTGTTAAGCAGGCCGGAGGTAGATCCTAAGCATATTGGCGTAACCGGAAATTCGGGTGGAGGTACTCAAGCTACCTGGTTTTGCGGGGTTGAATCACGTTTGACGATGGCTGCTCCCAGTTGTTTTGTGGTAGGTTTTGAAACCAATCTGAAGAATGAGCTTCCGGCTGATATTGAGCAATGTCCTCCGGGTGCAATAAGCCTCGGATTGGATCATCTTGATTTTATTGCTGCCATGGCTCCTAAACCGGTTATTTTAATGGGCCAGGAAAAAGATTTTTTTGATGTCCGAGGAACTGATTATGCGGTTAAAGAACTTAAAAAGATTTATAAATTGCTTGGTGCAGAGCAAAATATTCAATTTTTTACCGGACCAGAATACCACGGTTTTTCGAAACATAACCGTGAGGCCATGTATTCGTGGTTTAATAAAGTGACTAAAATTTCAGATGCAAAATCAGAACCAACTCTAAGTCTGGAAGAAATCGATTTACTCTCCTGCACTCCAAATGGCCAGGTTGGAGAAAATAATCCACGCAATTTAACGAGCCATACCAGAGAATATTCTCAAAATAATAAATCCCGCAGGGGAACGCCGGCCGGGGATGATCTGAAAATAATGATTAAAACCGTACTTAAATTGCCTCAGGTTTCAGGTATTCCTGAATATCGTATTTTGAGACCTTTGCCTTCCAGACAATTCCCAAAAAAGTTCTCAGCCTGTTATGCGGTTGAAACTGAAGCCGGTATTACAATCCCGGTTTATCGCCTGTCGGATACTGAATTATTATCTCGTCCGCCGGCAGGGGTTAAACGTGCCATATTATATGTATCCCATCTTTCTGCCGATGAGGAATTGAGGAAAGAATCATTGATTAAAGATCTGATTAATGCTGAACCCGAATCAGCAGTGTATGCCTGTGATGTGCGGGGTATCGGAGAGTCGAAGCCCAATACCTGTGCAGATGATTTCTTCGGTGCATACGGGAATGATTACTTCTATTCAGCACACAGTATGATGCTGAATTCTACTTATACCGGACAAAAAACATACGATCTCATCCGAATTATCGACTGGCTGAGATCCTGCGGACATGAGGAGATTCATTTGCTTGCAAAAGGCTGGGGAACAGTTCCGGCAACATTTGCGGGGGTACTTTCAAGTAAGGTTACCCAGGTGACGCTTAAACACGCCTTAACAAGCTATACCGACATTGCTGAAAATGCCGAATTCAACTGGCCTTTATCCAGTTTGGTTCCGGGAATATTAAAGTATTTTGATCTACCTGATTGTTACAGGGATTTATCTTCGAAAAATCTGGTTCAGATTGCTGCGGTTGGTGCAGAAGGATTGTGAGGAAGGTTAACTTATAAATTCTCGAAAGCTTTAACAATTCAATTTAATTTCTATACTACTAGTAACAACTAATTAATTTATTCAAAATGCAAAACTTTAATAGTCAAATGAAGGGATTTAGAAAAGTATTCAAGCTTCCTGTAAGTGTTTTTCAAATTTTGATCGCAAGTTTTTTCATTATGATTTTTCTTTATCCCGATCTTTCAAAAGCTCAGGATAAGGTTAAAGGTGGAAAATTTATTGTTGAACCACCAACACTTGAAAACTTGGGATTCGAATGGTATATAGAAGGCGATAAAAATCGTAATGCCACGGTAAAGGTTGAGTATCGGATTGCAGCTTCCGCTAAAGCATGGGAAAAGGGAATGCCTCTGCTTAGAATCGGGGGCGAGTATATTTCGAGGGCGGGTATTGACTATACCACTCCCCACATGTTTGCCGGAAGTATTCTGGATCTTATTACCAATACTAAATATGAGGCCCGCTTTACATTAGAGGATCCTGATGGGGTTGAAGGGGAAGCTGTTAAGGTAGTTAGTGTTTCTACACGGGCTGAGCCTAAGGCTGCGAGCGGAGGAAGAGTAAGACATGTTTATTCTCAATATTATACGGGTGAGAAATTGGAGCCGAATTACCCGGGTTTAGTATCTGCCTATAACGGTTCAAAGGAAACCAAGGGTGACTGGTACGTGGTTAGTGAAGATAAAGTCCAACCCGGAGATATTATTAAAATACATGGGGGTCTTTATCAGGGAGTTCTTCTTAATTATCCTGATTGGAATAATATTCCTTTCGACGGGACTTATTTTTTCACTGCAAAAGGCACTGCGGAACGTCCAATTGTAATCGAGGCAGCGGGAGATGGTGAAGTTATCTTTGATGGAGCGGGAGCCGCTAACCTGTTTAATGTCATGGCAACTGAACATCATATTTTTCAGGGACTAACTTTCAGGAATGTAGGCCGGGTTTTCGACGCTGGTCGTAAGCATTTGGCGGGAGCCAGCGATCTGACCGTACGCAATTGTCGTTTTGAGGATGTGGGTGAAGGTATCCGGACAGAATATGCTGGTTCGAAGAATTTTCTTATTCAGGACAATGTCATTATTGGCCGTGATGATCGCTACAGAATGTACGGTTGGGCCGCTCATCGTGAAGGTCTGATTCCTTACGGAACGCATCTGATGGATTCTTACTACGGGATCATGATTTATGGGCCCGGGCACGTAATTGCCAATAATTCTATTGCTTTCTTTCATGATGCAATTGGTGTTTCAACTTATGGCACCCCCGAGAAAGAGCAGGAATTAAAAGCAGTTTCGATTGATATTTATAACAATGATTTGCATTTGATGGTCGATGACTTCGTCGAGGCAGATGGTGGTGTACACAATATTCGTATCATGAGGAATCGTGGGATAAATGCAGCAGAGAGTGGAATAAGTGCGCAGCCTGTATTTGGCGGTCCTGCCTATTACATTAGAAATGTAATGTATAATATAGGACAAGGCGGTGCGCTCAAGATTCACGGCGGTGTCCCGGGTCTTATTGCTTATCATAATACCTTTATTGCAGAGAATAACTCCGGAGGTGGTCATCCAAATTCGAATTACCGGAATAATTTATTTCTTGGCTCAGATGGGCCAACAATTGTTGCTGCATTTCCTTACACAACTCCCTATTCTGTAGCAGATTATAATGGTTATAGGCCAAATCGTGGTCTTGCAAGTCCTGAAAATCAATATGTTTGGTTATCTCCCAAAGGAGAGCGCTTAGGATTTAAGACATTAAATAGTCTTAATCAGGCAAGCGGTCTTGAAGCTCATGGTATAACCATTGATTATGATGTTTTTGAGAACCTTCAGCTACCAATTCAGGCAGCTACATCAGATAAGCCCAGCCCTGTTTATTTTGGAGTTGATCTTAACTTTAAACTTAATCCCAATGGGAAGGCAGTAGATGCCGGTATAATTATTCCTAACGTAAATGATAACTTCAGACTAAAGGCGCCGGATTTAGGAGCACTTGAATTGGGAAGTCCTGCTGTGATCTATGGAGCTCGCGGCCTAAAACAAGATCAGGAGTTTTGGCGATGATCATGAAATTTATGGAATGCTGGTTTGTTTTAGGTTCATCCAATTTCTGTAAACTTCTGTAATAGCACAATCCGACTTATGTAATTTTAATTTGCCTTGCTGCAGATAAAGGAAAAGTAAATGACTTCTCCATTCGCAAATTTGTTGTAGATATTCGATCCGGGAAGTCCGACGAAGTCGGCAATGGATTTGCGAAAGGGTTTAAGTACCATCTTTCTAAGCAGATCTTCTTTATAAGGCCGACTTAAATCCATGCTTTTAAGAACCTGGGGAGTGATTTCCTGTTCTGATAAAATTTTGAGTCCGCAGGCTTCTAATTGTGCCGGGCGTTTCGGGTAATGAATACGGCTCATAAAATCAGAATACAGGAAAATACCTGATGGCTTAAGCGTGCGGGCTATTTCTTTAAAAAAATCTGCCCTGCTGCCATAACAGTGTGATGATTCTACGTTGATGATAAGATCAAAGCTATTATCCTCAAAAGGTAAGTTCTCTGCGTTCCCGGTTATAAACCTGAGACGTTTGTCTTGGTAATTTCTTTTGCAGAATTCTGTGGCATTTTTTGAGAAATCAATGCCGGTAACTAATGCAGGATCGTATTTGAGCAATAATTCACATCCTCCTCCCCGGCCTGAACCAACCTCCAGAGCATAGGCTCCTTTCTCAACTTTAGTCTGATCCAACAAATGTTGATACATATTGGCAGAGAGGGTATTATAATCGCCCGAAGAGTTTTCTGTGCCGGCAAATCCATAGTTCATAAATTTCCAGCCAGTCATTTTTCTAAACAGGAGCGCTGTGATCTCATAAAAATATTTCCAGATGGTAAGACTTAATTTAGGGGAGAGATCAACCAGCTTTCGAAAAAGATTTGAGAACATTTGTATAGTATTTTTTACAAATGTAATTTTTTTGCTCAGAACCAGGTTCATGTATATTTTGGCAGGT
>CAMBFY010000204.1 GCA_945865415.1 Sphingobacterium thalpophilum | reverse complement strand
GTGTTTCCTAATAAAATAGTCTGAAAGCCATTTTTTGATCGAGATTTTATATCGTTTTTACAAAAAATCAATAAATTACTTATCATTTTTCTAAAAACTGTACTTTTGCAGATTAGAACAAAATTATGCTAAGAACACATACTTGCGGCGAACTAACCATAGCTGATTTGAATAAGGAAGTTACTCTAACCGGATGGGTGCAGAAATCGCGCGATCTGGGAGGAATGACTTTTATTGATATGCGCGACCGTTATGGAATTACGCAGCTTACTTTCAATTCAGACGATAATGCAGAAATGAGAGCACAGGCACGTGAACTTGGCAGAGAGTTTGTGATTAAAGTTAGCGGCAAAGTTATCGAGCGTTCAAACAAGAACCTGAAAATGGCTACCGGCGAAGTTGAGATCAAGGTTTCTAAACTTGAACTGCTTAATGCAGCTAAACTTCCTCCTTTTTTGATTGAAGATGAAACAGATGGTGGTGATGATCTCAGATTGAAATACAGATACCTGGATTTACGCCGTAACCCGGTTAGAAATAACCTGGTTTTAAGACATAAAATGGCGCAGGAGGTAAGGAAATACCTTGATGGCATGGATTTCATCGAAGTTGAAACGCCGGTGTTAATTAAATCTACCCCCGAGGGCGCACGCGATTTTGTGGTTCCAAGCCGTATGAATCCGGGGGAATTTTACGCACTTCCACAATCACCTCAAACCTTTAAGCAATTATTAATGGTTTCTGGTTTCGACAGATATTTTCAAATTGTAAAATGTTTCCGTGATGAGGATCTTCGCGCAGACAGACAGCCGGAATTCACTCAGATAGATTGCGAAATGGCATTCATTGAGCAGGAAGATATTCTGAATGTTTTCGAGGGACTTATCAGAACCTTATTTAAGAATGTGAAAGGGGTTGATCTTGCAGAAGTTCCCAGAATGCAATATGCGGATGCAATGCGTTTATATGGCTCTGATAAGCCTGATACACGTTTCGATATGAAATTTGTGGAGTTGAAAAACACAAATTTACCTCCTTCCGAGGCTCCTCTCCTTTGGAGAGGCGGGGGTGAGGCCACTTTTCCAGTTTTTGATCAGGCTGAATTAGTTATTGGTATAAATGCGAAAGCTTGTGCTGAGTATACCAGAAAACAGCTTGACGAACTGACAGATTTTATTAAACGTCCGCAAATTGGTGCTACAGGTCTGATTTATATGCGTCATGGCGCAGACGGAAGCTTGAAATCCTCAGTAGATAAATTCTATAACGAGGATGATTTAAAGAAATGGTCCGAGGCATTTAATTCTGAACCGGGTGACCTTATCCTGGTAATGGCTGGACAAACAGATAAGGTTCGCAAACAACTCAATGAATTACGCCTTGAAATGGGGAACCGATTAGGCCTTCGCGACAAAGATAAATTTGCACCACTATGGGTGCTTGACTTCCCTCTGTTAGAGTGGGATGAAGAGAGCGGCAGATATCATGCCATGCATCATCCATTTACCTCACCAAAACCAGAGGATATTGCAATGCTGGATACCAACCCTGGTCAGGTACGTGCAAATGCATATGATATGGTAGTAAACGGTACTGAGATCGGTGGTGGTTCTATTCGTATTCACGACCGCGAGCTTCAGTCATTGATGTTCAAACACCTTGGTTTCAGTGTAGAAGAGGCTCAAAAGCAATTTGGGTTTTTATTGGATGCTTTTGAATATGGTGCTCCACCACATGGAGGTATTGCCTTTGGTTTTGACAGGCTGGTTTCAATTTTCGCCGGACTAGATTCAATCAGGGATGTTATCGCCTTCCCTAAAAATAACTCAGGCAGGGATGTAATGATTGATTCTCCTTCTACGATTGCAGATGAGCAATTGAAAGAGTTGAAGATTAGTACAACGGTATAGCCCGGTGTTTTAAATCCGGGTGAAGGTTTAGTTTTTTTTTCGGGCTTCAGCCCAAAACCTAAACAATCAGAACGGAACATACAGAGGTGCTTCAGCGCCTAAACACCAATATATATTCTGTATATACCCTTCCCGACTCCGTATTTTAATATCCCAAAATATTTCACTGAACAATATCTTTAGTTAACTTTAAGAATGATCAGTCGCCGTAAATTTTTAGCAGCCGGTTCTTTGGCCGGAGTTTCAGTATTATCTGGAAACAAATCGTTCGCTAATCCTTTGGCTAATTCAGTGTTCGCTGGATCACCAATTGTAATTTCAACCTGGGATTTTGGAATCGCTGCGAATGCGGCAGCCTGGGAAATATTAAAAAATAAGGGAAGGGCACTGGATGCGGTAGAAAATGGAGTTCATGTTCCCGAGGCAGATCCTGATAATCAATCGGTAGGATTTGGTGGTTTACCAGACCGGGATGGCAGGGTAACATTGGATGCCTGCATTATGGATGAATTTGGGAATTGTGGAAGCGTAGCAGCATTAGAGCATATTATTCACCCCATTTCTGTAGCCAGAAAAGTTATGGAGAAAACTCCGCATGTCATGCTGGTAGGTGCCGGAGCTTTGCAGTTTGCACTTGAGCAAGGGTTTAAAAAGGAAAATCTGCTGACCCCTTCTTCAGAAAAAGCGTGGAAAGAATGGCTCAAAACTGCAAAGTACAATCCGGAAATTAATGTAGAAAACAGATTATTCAGTCCGGCGAAATTACCCGGCAATCAATATAATCATGATACCATAGGCATGCTCGCTTTAGATGCAGCAGGAAATATGTCTGGTGCATGCACAACGAGTGGTATGGCCTATAAAATGCATGGACGGGTGGGCGACTCGCCAATCATTGGTGCCGGACTCTATGTTGACAATGAAATAGGAGGTGCCACATCTACAGGTGTAGGTGAGGAAGTAATTCGAAATGTAGGAAGTTTTTTAGTGGTTGAATTGATGAGGCAGGGCTATTCACCCGAGAAAGCTTGTAAAGAGGCGGTGATGCGTATCATCAGAAAAAAACCTGAGACAGCCAAACAAATTCAGGTAGGTTTTCTGGCACTGAATAAAAAAGGCCAGTTTGGCGGGTATGCGATTCAGAAAGGCTTCAGTTTTGCAGTGTGCAATCAAAATGATCAAAAGCAATTAATAAAATCGCCAAGCTATTATTAAGCAGACAATGATTTATTTATCAATATACTAAGCTCTTTTATGCATGAGCTTAGGCCTGAATCAGATCAGATGAAAGCAAATAATCCAATTTTTCATGTCTTATAAACTCGAGATTTGTGTTGGAAGCATCAGTTCAGCCCTAATTGCTCAGGAATTTGGAGCAGACAGGATTGAATTGTGTAATAATCTTTCTGAAGGAGGTACTACTCCTTCCTATGGGATGATCCTGCAATGTAAAACTCAATTAGAAATTCCATTTTTTCCAATTATTCGTCCGCGCGGTGGTGATTTTGTATTCACGAAGGATGAATTTCAAATAATGCAGGAAGATGTGCTTTGTTGCAAGGAAATGGGATGTAAAGGCATTGTTATTGGCATGCTCAGAAATGATTCTACTATTGATATGGAAAGATGTGCTGAGCTGATTGCGCTTGCAGGAGAAATGGAGATTACTTTTCACAGGGCTTTTGACCGCTGTGTTTCTATGGAAAGTGCGCTAGAAGATCTTATTGAGTTGGGCTGCCATCGGGTACTGACTTCAGGAGGGAAGGAGTTTGCACCTGAAGGAACCGAAAAATTAAGATCATTAGTCAGGCAGGCTGGATTCAGGATTAATATAATGCCCGGTTCGGGGATAACTCATCAGAATTTGCAGAAAATTGCCGCTGATACCGGTGCTTATGAGTTTCACACCACTGCCAAAAAGCTAGTTGAAAGCAGTATTGATCCTGTGAATACACAGCCTTACCGCACCATAGAAACCGATGGGGAGCATGTTCAAAAGCTGAAGGAGATCCTTAAACAGATAGGCTGAGTGTATTGGATTTCTTATAATTTCCTTACTTTTAAAAACAAATCAAATAACATGAATAAATTAATCTTTGCAGGTTTATGCCTGTTTTCTATACCTGCAATCTCTCAGACTGTACCTGCAAAATCGAAGTTGAATACCGCAGCAGATAATATTGAAGCCAAGGTTATCGAATGGCGTCGCGACTTTCATGAGCATCCGGAATTAGGTAATTATGAGACCAGAACTGCCGGAATTGTCGCAAAACATCTGGAAGGTTTAGGGATTGAAGTAAAAACAGGTGTGGCAAGAACAGGAGTTGTTGGTATCCTGAAAGGTGGAAAACCAGGTCCGGTTGTTCTTTTGCGTGCTGATATGGACGCTTTGCCTGTTACTGAAAGAAATTCTCTCCCTTTTGCATCAAAGGTAAAGACACAATACAACGGTCAGGAAGTAGGAGTTATGCATGCCTGCGGTCACGACTCACATGTTGCGATTCTTATGGGTGTTGCTGAGGTTTTAGCCGGAATGAAGGCTGAATTAAAGGGCACTGTGAAATTTGTTTTTCAGCCTGCTGAAGAAGGTTCTGCTCCTGGAGTGGAGGGTGGTGCTGAACTCATGGTTAAAGAGGGGGTACTTGAAAATCCTAAAGTGGATGTAGCCTTTGGATTACATATCTGGGCCCAGACAGAAGCCGGAAAGATTACCTATCGTCCCGGGGGAATGATGGCTGGAGTAAATGATATGCAGATTATAGTGAAAGGAAGACAGGCACATGGTGCAGCTCCATGGGCATCGGTTGATCCGATTGTGATTTCCGCACAGATTATCAATAATTTACAGACCATTGTAAGCCGTAATTTGAATGTCACTGAAAACGCTGGAGTTGTAACGATTGGCTCATTGCATGCGGGAGTGCGTTCTAACATCATTCCTGAACGTGCAGAGATGTTGGGAACGATCAGGTCTCTGAGCGTTGAAGATGAGAAAATGCTGATTGATAGGATTAAAACAATTGCAACCAAAACTGCAGAGGCTGGTGGTGCAACAGTTGAAATAAAAATTCCTTACAGTAATCATTATCCGGTTACTTTTAACGATCTGGCTCTAACTGAAAAGATGCTTCCCAGCCTTGCAAAAGTAGCAGGGCCAGAGAATGTGAAGCTTATACCTCCGATAACAGGCGCTGAAGATTTCTCATTTTTTCAGGAAAAAGTTCCCGGACTGTTTTTCTTTTTAGGAGGAATGC
>CAMBFY010000203.1 GCA_945865415.1 Sphingobacterium thalpophilum | reverse complement strand
TAAACTAAATCACTTGTAAAACTATCTTCATAGGAGACGTTTTCAAAAAAACCATTTAAATCAATTTTATCTATAATTTTCAAATTTTTATAATCATAAACTATAATTGTTCCTTCGTCTCCTCCGCTAAGATATACATGGTTTAAATTGGGGTGAAATACTATGCCCAAAAACGAACCCTTTTTTAAGGGCGCTTCTAATTTATTCTCATAATCAGGTATGCGCGTCGACTTCATATCCGATAAAGAAATAATGCTGATTACTCCATTGTGTAAAGTAATGGCAGTTTTACCGTCGGGGGATATTCTAAGTCCAAATGGATCATGAGTAATTTGAATTGTTTGTCCTGCCGGACTTACATATCTACCACTTGGTAACACTGATTTCTTGCCAGCATTTATTGAGGCATATTCTCTATGTCCCGGAACTGACAGGTAATAGTCTGATTTCTCTTGAGATTTTAACTCGAAAATTCCGTTCAATGAGCAAAGTGTATAAAGCAATAATCCTAATTGATAATTTTTCATTTCTTATTTTTTTAACATAGATAGGAATATAAACTAATGTGGATATATCCATGTTGTTAAGTAATTATAAACATTTCAATCTCCAAATTTTTGCCATAAATGACAAATTAATTGAGAGTAAAATTGAAGTTATTTATTCGTTAAAATAAAGTTTAGATAAAGTATCAATAATATTTTTTATGTCTCTTTTAGTCATGAAAACAAAATGATTTGTTAATCAAAGAATCATGTTGTTGATCAAATTTTACCTTCAATTAAAACAAACTAATAAATGAAGAATATGAAAAGAAACTTATTGATTTTTATCAAAAAATCCGTTCTTCTGGCATTGATTTTGATTTTTTGCAGCCAATCTGGTGTTTTTGCACAAAATCAAATTAAAGGAATTGTCAGAGATTCAAACAAACAAAGTCTGCCAGGTGTTAGTGTCAAAATCAAAGGCACAACTACCGGAGTTGTTACAGATGCTGATGGCGCTTTCTCCTTGAGGGCTGAGCAAAATCAGGGAACACTAGTTTTTTCTTACATCGGTTTCGTCACACAGGAAATCGCAATTAACGGAAGTGCAATTTATGAAATTTCTTTAATTGAAGATGCTACCGCACTTGGTGAAGTAGTGGTTACTGCATTGGGTATTAAAAAGGATATCCGCCGCCTGGGAGTTGCTATTCAAACTGTTGATGGTGCATCATTGGTTAAGGCAAGAGAGCCCAATGCCATTAATGCCTTAGTTGGTAAAGTGGCAGGTTTGACAATTGGAAATCAGCCCGAATTATTAAGACGTCCAAATATTTCACTTAGAGGTAATCGTGACGTTTTATTTGTGGTAGATGGGGTGCCGATCAATTCAGATACATGGAATGTAAGTGCTGATGATATTGAAAGTTATTCAGTTTTAAAAGGTGCTTCTGCTTCTGCGCTATATGGTTCAAGAGGAAAAAATGGTGCCATTTTAATTTCCACCAAGAGAGGTTCTAAAGATAAGCGGGGTTTTCAGATTGATTTTAACACCTCAAACATGGTTGATAATGGATTTTATGCTATTCCTGTAGTTCAGGACGAGTACGGTCCTGGTGATCATGGAAAATATGCCTTTGGTGATGGCCGTGGTGGAGGGTTGAACGATGGTGATTATGATGGAGGTTGGGGTCCAAAATTTAATGGACAGTTAATTCCGCAGTACGATTCACCGGTAGATCCTGTAACCGGAGTTAGACAGGGAACTCCATGGATAGCCAGAGGAAAAGATAATCTTGAAAGATTTTTAGATCCGGGATTCCTTTCAACAAATAATATTTCAGTTTCATCAAGTGGAGATAAATACAATCTCAGATTTTCAGGCTCTCATATTTATCAAAAAGGTATTGTTCCAAATACCAAATTAAATATGACGAATTTTAATGTTACCACTGATTATGCATTTTCAAAAAAATTAAAAGTTGAAAGTAGTTTACAATACAATCGTCAGTATACTCCGAATATTCCGGATATAAATTATGGACCTAACTCTATTATTTATAACATGACTTTGTGGGCTGGAGCTGACTGGGATGTGGATGATATGAGAAATTACTGGCAAGCAGGTAAGGAGGGAACTCAGCAGATCTATGCTGAATATCAGCGGTACAACAATCCTTACTTTATGAGCTATGAATGGTTAAGAGGACATAATAAGGCAGATGTAATTGGTCAGGCTGCTATGACTTATGAGTTCACTCCATTTTTAAACTTAATGTTACGCTCACAGGTAACTACTTGGGATTTAATGCGTAATGAGAAAATGCCATTTAGTGCAGGATCATACGGCAGAGATGAAAGAAGGGGAGATTATAGAGAAGATAGACGTAGTTTATTTGAAAACAATACAGATTTATTAGTACGCTTTGACAAGGATGTTGTGAAGGATTTAAATGCTAAAATCTGGACTGGTGCAAACATCAGAACTTTTAATTATAATTCTCAGTTTGGAACAACTGATTACTTAAATGTTCCGGGATTATATAATTTTTCAAATTCTGCAAATCCTGTAAAACTTTACAATTTTGATTCGAAAATGCGGGTTGTCTCTGCATATTATTCAGCAGATTTTACCTACAAAGATTGGTTAACAGTATCAACAACAGGAAGAGTTGATAAATTATCAACCCTGCCGCAAGGAAACAATACATTTTTCTATCCTTCGGTAGCCTTATCAACTGTAGTTTCTGATTATATAAAATTACCATCAGTTATTTCTTTCTTTAAATTGAGAGGATCATTTGCTAATGTAAAAGACGCCTTAACTCAATCGACAATAGGAACAACTCCTGCGGATGGATATCCTGTGGGTTATGGTGACCAGTATTTTTCACCATATGATGGACCAACGTACCAAAATTCATCGTTTTACAGTACTCCTTTTACTTTTAATAATCAACCTGCAGCAAGATTTACAAATGTACTGAGCAATCCTGACCTACAGCCAAGTACTACTTCACAAATTGAATTGGGTGGTGATTTGAGAGTACTAAAGAATAGAATTGGTTTGGATTTCACCTATTTTAAATCAGATGAAGGACCACGAATTTTCAATCTTCCTATTTCGACAACAACCGGTTATTCATCTACTTTGGTGAATGGTATTAAAACTGAAAAAACCGGATTTGAAATTGCCTTAAATGCATCTCCGTTAAAAAATTCAAATGGACTTTCATGGGATGTAATTGCCAATTATTCAACCTTCAAAGAAACTTTAAGTGAAATTTTTCCAGGTGTAACCAACTTAAATACATTTTTCAAGGTTGGGGATCGATTGGATAAGTTTTACGGTAGAGCATTTGTAAGAAATCCGAATGGAGAAATTATAAATGATGCATCTGGTCGACCAATTTACAACCCTGTGAACCAATTTTTAGGCCATATAAATCCTGATTATGTATTAGGTCTAAATAACAGATTAGGGTATAAAAACGTTTCCATGAGCTTTCAATTTGATGGAAGATTCGGCGGTGTGATATCTAACTATGTTCAAAGACAGACTTACAGAGGTGGTCGTCATATAGGTACAACAACAGGTGATATGGCTGAAGCGAGATATCAGGATTTCCTGGGTGTAAAAGCATATGTTGGTCAAGGTGTACAAATTGCAAACAGCGCAGCTATAAAGTATGATGCAGATGGTCGCGTTACAAATTTTTCTGAGTTAACGTATAAAACTAACGATACAAAGCAGTTTGTGCAGGATTATGTTAGCCGTTATTACAATTCTGACGAAGGAAACCTAATGGACAGAAGCTTTGGAATGTTAAGGGAAGTGGTTATCGGATATAACTTTCCAACAAAATTATTTAAAAACAAAGTACAGTCTTTCAGTGTCTCTCTGGTTGGAAGAAATCTATTGTATTTCGCTGAGAAAAAAGATATTGACCTGAATCAATACATTGGTGACGGAGGCTCAGGTTTACAAACTCCATCCACCAGAAGATATGGCTTAAATCTTAATGTCACATTTTAATTTTAAAAAAGGAAATCATGAAAATTTTAAAGTATAGTTTAGTTCTGATGCTCGTATTGAGCTTCACGGCTTGTGAAAAGACTTTTGAAGAACTGGAAGTAGACAATAATCGTCCTGTCGCTGTACCTGCTTCTTTGGTACTTCAATCAGTTCAATTTGATATGTATAATAATACTGGTCGTGCTTTTGGTGCAGAAATGCGCTGGAATCAGTTCTATTGTTCAAATTATAATTATTATTCAACAAATGAATATACTTGGTCTGAAGTTACCAATCACTTTTTTACATTAAAGAATGTGATTAAAATGGAAGAGGAGGCCAGAAAAGCCGGTTTAGATGCAGTCAATCCTTATTCTGCAGTAGGTAAATTTTTCAAAGCGTTCTTTTATGATCAAATGTCAAAACGTGTAGGAGATTTGCCTTTGACTGAAGGTCTACAAGGTATCACAGTTCTAAGTCCGAAATATGATACTCAAAAACAAGTTTATATTCAGATTTTAAAATGGCTGGAAGAGTCTAATACTGAATTAAGTACATTGATAACAAAGGGAAACCAAACCCTTACCGGTGATATTTATTTTGGTGGTGATTTAAGAAAATGGCAAAAGGCCGTTAATGCATTTCAGTTGCGTATACTCGTTTTATTGAGCAAAAAAGATGGAGATGCTGATCTGGCAGTAAGAACAAAATTTGCAGCAATAATTTCTAATCCTGCCAAATATCCACTCATGGCCAATGTAGGCGAAAGTCTTCAGTTTGTTTCAAATCAATTCAACAAGTATCCATCAAATCCGGATAACTTTGGATTTGACGCTACCAGACAAAACATGTCAAGAGCATATGTTGAAAGGTTAACCGAGCGTAATGACCCTAGGGTAATGGTAACTTGTGAACCAGCGGGATCGCAGCTCAAGGCCGGGAAACTAGCTTCTGATTTTTCTAGTTACGTGGGTGCAAGTTCAGGTGAAGATTTAGCAGATATGTCATCCAAAGCAGGCATAAATAATGGTGCAGATTTTGCTCCAGGACAATATTCATTTCAAAACAGAAAAAGATATTATACTAATTATGTTGGAGAGCCAACATTTATAGTTTCATATCCTGAAATGTGTTTCAATATTGCGGAAGGAATCCATAGAACCTGGGCAAGTGGTAGTGCATCACAATGGTATGAAAATGGTATCAAAGCATCAAT
>CAMBFY010000202.1 GCA_945865415.1 Sphingobacterium thalpophilum | reverse complement strand
AGTCATAATCCCAAAGATCATGATGAACAGCCTGAAAATGCCATATGTATTTACCTGTTTCTGCATTAAGAGCCAGCATACTATTTGAAAAAAGATTATCTCCTTTTCGTTTACCCCCATAAAAATCAGGGACTGCTGCTCCTGTAGAGGCAAAAACCATACCTCTGTCTTCATCCAGACTTAATCCTCCCCAGGCATTTGCCCCGCCAACATACTTGTGAGCTTCGGGGTCTTCCCATGAATCATATCCTACATTACCAGGCCCAGGAATTGTCTTGAACATCCACTTTAATTTACCTGTAAAAACATCATAAGCCCGGATATGCCCCGGAGCTGATTCCTCCTCCTCAGATAGACTGGTTCCCAGTATAATTAAATCCTTATAAATTACACCCGGAGAAGTTGCTGTGACTCTTAAATTTGAAATATCCCTACCCAGCTCAAGGCCGTCATGAAGCGGAATCCGACCTTTTTTCCCAAAACCAGTAACAGGTTTGCCTGTGACACTGTTTATGCAGTATAAAGAAGACCCTACAGTATAATAAATCAAATGTTCTTTATTTTTAAGCTTATAAAGAGCAATTCCACGACAGGCATTCATTCCTTCGCTTTTTCTACCCTTAAGATCAACCATCATTGAGTCAAGCGGATTAAAAACCCATAATTCTTTTCCGGTTTGAGCATCCGCGGCAAACAGTTTTAACTTGGCTGAAACTCCATAAAGTACCCCGTCAATTACCAGCGGATTAGCCTGAATCTGACTACCTGGATCAGCATCTTTTGTGTGATAAATCCAAGCCTGCTGCAAATTTTTAACATTAGAAGTATCAATCAGATCAAGAGCTGAATATTGATTACGTTCCTTACTTCCACCATAAACACTCCATTCATTTTTTTTATCAGTATTTTCACAGGAAACACTAAAAAGAGCGAGAATAATAATGAAGGAAAGCGAGAATTGTTTCAGTTTGATCATTTTTGTGTGGCGACTAGATTGCTTCATTATACAAAGAATAAAAATTCATTAAATTCTGATCAACAACTAATGTTATTTTACAAGATAATGAACATAATTTCTGAAAAATACAGTTTAATAGATCATTAATTAAAAAAATTGCTAGCTATAAAATTTAAATTATTTTAAGGTAACGTCCCATACTTTTGACAAACGTGAGGTACCGGCAGGGCCTTTAATTGATAAAGTCACAACATATTGCCCTGGTTTCTGGAAGAAATGCACCGGGTGCTGTTTGTCTGAGCTGCTTCCATCACCAAAGTCCCAGTTCCATGTCGAAATTTCACCAATAGACTCATCAGTGAAGGAAACCATCCTACGTTTCATATCGGTCACAGCAAAAGACCATTTTGCATCAATTGGTTTCAAAAAGCGATTCTCCAATGGCATAAGTCTGAAAGAAAGCAGGTATGTAGCATTACCATACATCTCCCGAACCTTACTTAAATTCCAAAAACCATTGTATGTAGATTTTTTAACGTCGTCATAATCAAGAATAGCCCAACTTAGACCAATTTCTTTATTCTCTGTTAAAACAGATTCAACCGCTCTAGAAACACCTTCAGGACCTGCATAATCAAAAGGTGTGATCCAAAATTCAAGAGTTAATCGTCCCGGCTCACCCGGTTTGAAGTTATAATTATAAGCAGCATTAGCGTAAGGCAAATCTTTAATCCACGGCTGACTTCCCCAAACCATTGCCCAATCTTTATCTTTAGCCGGTGTGAAAATGTGATAGTTCTGAGCATGGACACCATGGTATGAAAAATAGGTATCCATTGGTTTCAGGTCTTTATTCGGGTGAAAAGAATTGATAAATGGCCCGCCCGACTGATCACCGTCTACCACTACCTCGAATATATCATTATGTAAATCTTTTAATGAAAAGTCCCAATAATCATCGTAAGCTTCGTATAGAAAATAAAGCCTGTTCATTCCCTTTACCCATCCAACCTTTACATTTACATTCAGATTTTTAGGATCAGCAATCCGGTGCCGTATACTATCTGGCCGATCGTCCTGCAGCTGATCCATTCCAATATCATAGGAGGATTCAACAATTTTCCAATCATCAGCTTCACCATCAATGCTGGGGATCATGTTTGCAGGAAACTGAAAGATCTTGAATTTTCGTTTATCCTGTGCGTTTGAATAGCCAAAGCAAAACAGGATTAAACAAAGAAAAAAAATGAAACGGGAGTAGAAATACATATTAAACATTGTAAATTCTAAGAAACAAAGCCTTATTAAGCAAACACAATAAACTATTTTAATTGAATATAATCTTAAAATTGCATTTGTTTAGAAACTTATTACAATTAAATAAATAATAAGGGAAATTACAAAAAAGAAGCTTTTTATCCCTGCTATTTCGGAATGACGGTCAGAAGGGAATTTAGACCCATAGATATTGGGTGGAGAATTAATGATGACCCGCATCTCAAATCTCAAATCTCAAATCTCAAATCTCATATCTCATATCTCATATCTCATATCTCATATCTCAAATCTCACATCTCACTCCTAATTATCCCATACTCCAGCCCCCTCAACTCTGCTAATCCTCGGAGTCGGCCTATTGCAGAATAACCTGGATTGGTTTTCTTCTTGAGGTCATCGAGCATCTGATGCCCATGGTCGGGACGCATAGGAATAGAAACATTTCTGGAATGAGCTATTTTTACTAATTGCTTAATTACCGCATACATATCTACATCCCCATCCAAATGATTATCCTCAAAAAAATCACCCCATTCGTTACGACGGGTACTTCTTAAATGTATGAAATTGATTCTTTCAGCAAATTGTTCAACCATAGCAGCTAAATCATTATCTGCTCTAACACCAAAAGATCCCGTACAGAAACAAAGTCCGTTAGATAAAGAAGGAATAGCTGTAAACAGAGCATTAACATCTGATGCCGTACTGACAACCCTTGGCAAACCAAGTATTCCATAAGGCGGATCATCAGGATGAATGACCATTTTCACTCCAAACTCATGTGCAACCTGAATAATTTCACTTAAAAAATAAATAAGATTCTGGCGGAGACGGTCGGCATCAATGCCTTTGTATGCATCTAATGCCTGCTGAAATTGTTCGAGCGTAAAACTTTCTTCACTACCCGGTAAACCTGCAATAATGTTTCTGGTCAAGAGATGTTTTTCATCATCACTCATTCCATCAAACCGAACTTTCGCACGACTTATTTCTGCATCGGTATAATCTGAATCTGCACCTGGTCGTTTCAATATAAAGAGATCGAAGGCAATGAAAGCCGATTTTTCGAATCGCAAAGCTTTTGACCCATCTTCCATGGTAAAGGCCAGATCTGTCCTTGTCCAGTCAAGAACCGGCATGAAATTATACGTGATACATTTGATACCACAAGAAGCCAAGTTCCGGATACTTTGTTTGTAATGATCTATATAGTTCAGAAATGGGCCAATTTGAGTCTTGATATTTTCATGAACGGGAACACTTTCAACAACAGTCCATTCCAAACCGGCATCCGCAACTTCCTTTTGTCTTTTTTGGATATCTTCAATTGGCCATATCTCCCCATTGGGAATGTGGTGTAATGCAGATACAATTCCGGTACATCCTGCCTGACGGATATCTGAAAGGCTTACCGGATCATTCGGGCCATACCAGCGCATAGTTTGTTGCATTGCACAGGATCCGTCTATTTTATTAACATTATTCATTTAAACTCCAGCAAAAATTGAAAATCCACCATCAACACAAACCATAGAACCGGTAACGAATTTAGAAGCATCACTTAATAACCAGACCAGTGCACCTTGTAACTCGTCCGGATGACCAAACCGCTTAAACGGAGTGTTTCTAATTACTTTTTCACCCCTGTCGGTAAATGTTCCATCAGGGTTAGTCAGCAGATTTCTATTCTGTTCTGTCAAGAAAAAACCCGGTGCTAGTGCATTCATGCGGATACGATCGCCATAGCGGTTCGCAAGTTCTACAGCAAACCATTGATTATAACAATCAACTGCTGCCTTACCCATATTATATCCCAATACCCGGGTAATAGCGCGTTTCGAATTCATAGATGAAATATTCACGATACTTCCCTTCTCCACCGAATTAACCATAGCTTCACCAAAGATTTGCGTTGGAATCAGAGTACCCCAGGTATTCAGATCCATCACACGTTTCATCCCATCCAGATTCATTTTAAAGATATCATCACCCGGCAAAAGCACCCCATTCGGCTGATTACCCCCTGCGCCATTCACCAAACCATCAATACGTCCAAAAGTATCCAATACCTTGTTCTTCGCGTCAATCAGCTGACCTTCATCCATTGCATCAGCAATAAGAGCCACTGCACGACCACCAGCTTTATTGATTGCATCTGCACGCTCATTGGCAATATCTTTATTTCTTCCTAAAATCCCTACAGAGCCCCCAGCTTTAACTATTCCTTTGATGAAAGAATCACCAAGAATACCTGTGCCTCCGGTTACTATGATTACTTTGCCTTTTAGTGAGAATTCTTCCATTTTATTCTGTTGTCTGTTGTCTGTAAATTAGTGTAATTGTAAAATTTATTACTGATAGTAAATATCCTTGAGTACAAAATGTCAAATGAACAAGTATATGTCTTGATTCCTGGCTTTTGGTTCTTGGTTCAGTTGTCTGTAATTTATCCTTAAAATTAAACGACTAAGTAGTAACTAATATCCTTGATTAAAAAAAATCAAATTAGCTTGTCCATTTTCTTAGGCGATAGCCGCGGAATGCATAAAATATAAGATACATATAACATGGAAACAAAACCCAGTATGCATTTCGTGCATCCCAGACATCTACAAAATATCCGTAGATGAGTGGAAGTATCGCATTACCTGCCAAACCCATGACCATTAATGATGCACCGACTTTAGTAAATCGACCTAAGCCATCCAAAGCCAGTGGCCAGACCCCGGCCCAAACCAATGAGTTGGCTAGTCCGAGCATTACTACAAACCATAAAGAAATATCATTGGTATGCCCAAGGAAAGTAACATCACCTTTGGCATAAATAATCATCAAGGTTAAAATAGCCCCAAATATGGTACTCGCCTTCAATGCCGTTAACTGCGACATGAATTTTGGAATAAAGAATATACCCACAAAATAAGCACATATCTGTGCTGTTAATGTGTAGGAAGGAAATACCTTAGCCTCGATCAGATTGAGGTTCATGGTTGCTGCATAGCTGATTACCGT
>CAMBFY010000201.1 GCA_945865415.1 Sphingobacterium thalpophilum | reverse complement strand
TCTCAGGAAGAGGCCTATCAGTTATTAATTGAAAAAGGTATCGAACCCACTAATTTGAGCGTCAAGACAGAGGATGGGATGTCTCAAAAAATTATATTTCCTGCAGCTTTAATTACTTATAAAGGAAGACAGATTCCGGTCAAACTGCTACAATCGAGAGCGGGTGTAAGTCCGGAAGAAGTCCTTAATAATTCAATACAAAATCTTGAATATTCTTTAGCAAGTGCCATTAAAAAGATAAGTAAAAGTGAATCAGGGCGAATAGGCTTTACTGAGGGTCATGGAGAATTAAGCGATCAACATTTGAGTGATGCTATGAAAGCTTTGGGAGATTCCTATGAAGTTGGACGCGTCGATCTGAACACGATAGCTTTTGCCGGACTCGATCTGTTGAAAGTATTAATTATTGCAAAACCTGAAAGTCCGTTTACAGAGGCTGAAAAATATAAGATCGACTATTTTCTGATGAAAGGAGGAAGTCTCATCTGGTCGCTTGATCAGGTGAGTGCAGATCTTGACAGTCTTCGTGGTTCTACTGAGCAACTTGCATTTGCTAAAAAACTCAATCTTGATGACATGCTTTTTAAGTATGGGGTAAGGTTGAACTACACCCTGCTGGCAGATATGAATTGTGCACAGATTCCTGTAAATGTGGGAGAGGTAGGCGGGCAATCTCAGATAACATTATTGCCCTGGTTGTTCTATCCAATATTTGTCCCGATTTCAACCCATCCTCTGGTTAAGAATTTAGATGGGATTCGTTCTGAGTTTCCCGGAACCATTGACCTTATCAGAGTGAAAGGTCTGAATTCGGAAGTAATTCTATCTTCTTCGCCTTTTAACCGTTCTTTGGATGTTCCGGTACTGCTTTCTCTTCAAATGGTGGAGGAGGAGCCCGATCCAAAGCAGTTTCAGTCTGAATCTAAACCTGTTGGCGTGCTTATTGAAGGGATATTCCCATCAAATTTCAAGAACAGACCCGTTCCTGCAGGTATTTCAGAACCATCTGCTATCCCTGAAAATACAAAGTCAGGGAAAATGATTGTTATTGCAGACGGAGATATCTTTAAAAACCAGATCAATACCAAAGATGGATCCGCTTATCCATTGGGATTTGATCGTTTTACTCAAGAGCAGTATGCAAATAAGAATTTTCTTTTGAACGCGGCAGACTATATGTATGATGATTCGGGTATTATCAACTTACGAAATAAAGAAATTAAACTTAGACTACTAGATCGTGCAAAAATCCGGCAGGAAAAAATATTCTGGCAGTTCCTGAACATAGGATTGCCGCTTATTTTGTTGATAGCTTGCGGTATTTTTCAACATTACTACCGCATCCGCAACTATACACGTTAATTTATATATTTTTGATGCTGTGTTCTGTTAGCTTCTCACTAAAATAGCTGAATAGTCTAATTAGGAACTCACAAAAAGCATTACTTTATTGTTTTTCAGATATTTGAATATGAGATTTATTGTTTCAACCTCTACCTTGTTAAAACAGCTTCTGGCTGTTAATGGAGCCTCTAGCAGCAGCACAGTGCTACCAATCCTTGAAAACTTTCTTTTTGAGATAAGGAGCGGAGTTTTAACTGTTTCTGCTACTGATTTACAGACTAGTATGACCACATCCTTGTCTGTGGAATCAAAGGAGGATGGTAAAGTTGCTATCCCATCAAAGATATTGCTTGAAACTTTAAAGACACTTCCTGACCAGCCCATTTCCTTTTCAGTAGATGATAAAACATTTGCAATTGAAATTAGTGCCGGAGATGGTAAGTACAGACTTAGCGGAGAAAACGGAGAAGACTTTCCGAAAATTCCTGTTGTTGAAAATCCTTCTTCAGTAGCAATGCCTGCTTCAGTTTTATCTGAAGCCATAAATAAAACACTTTTTGCTGTCAGCGGAGACGAACTACGTCCGGCAATGACCGGTGTTTATTGCCAGTTAAGTCCGCAACACATTACCTTTGTTGCCACAGATGCTCATAAACTGGTTAGATACCGCAGACTTGATACAAAATCTGAAACACCTGCAACCTTTATCTTACCCAAAAAGGCCTTAACACTTTTAAAAGCATCTCTTCCTTCGGATGATGTAAATGTTGCTGTTGAATATAATAGTACCAGCGCATTTTTCAGATTCGGGAACATCAATTTGATATGCAGATTGATCGATGAACGTTATCCTGATTATGAAGCAGTTATTCCTACAGATAATCCTAATAAACTGATTGTTGACAGGTCCCTTCTCCTGAATTGCTTGCGTCGGGTGGTTATTTTTGCCAATAAAACAACCCACCAGGTGCGATTGAAAATATCAGGCAGTGAGTTGAATATTTCATCTGAAGATATCGATTTTGCAAATGAAGCTCATGAACGACTTTCCTGTCAATATGAGGGGGAAGATATGGAGATTGGTTTTAATGCTAAATTCCTGATTGAAATGCTGAATAATCTCGGTGGAGAAGAGGTACTGCTTGAAATGAGCAGTCCGAACCGCGCCGGATTGCTTATGCCGCAGACTCATGATGAACAGGAAGATGTTTTGATGCTGGTTATGCCTGTGATGCTAAACAACTATGCCTAAATTATTACTAGAGGCTTTCAGGCTCAATTTTATCTGAAATTCTAACAGATTCAATAGTCTATAAAATCATCATAATTTTGCAATTATAACAGAAAACTCCGGAACTTTGTCCTGAGTTTGCTACTTTTGAAAAGAAATACATAGACAAATTGGAAATTATACAACAGCTCATCGATTTTATACTTCATATCGATAAGCACCTCATAGAAATTGTTCATAACTATCAAACCTGGACCTACCTGATACTGTTTCTTATCATTTTTGCAGAAACCGGATTTGTTGTTACTCCTTTTCTACCAGGTGATTCCTTGTTATTTGCCGCCGGTGCGATTATTGCTAAACCTGAGAGCGGGTTGAATATTTTTTTGATGTGTTTATTGCTTATCATCGCAGCAATCCTTGGAGACCTTGTGAACTACCATATTGGAAATTTTATTGGTCTAAAAGCGTTCAGCGGTAAAATCAGATTTCTGAAAAAGGAATACCTGGAGAAGACTCAGACATTTTATGAGAAACATGGAGGCAAAACTATTATTTATGCCCGATTTATACCAATAATCAGAACTTTTGCCCCTTTTGTAGCTGGAATAGGTACTATGAGTTATCTCAAGTTTGCAACATATAATATTACTGGTGCAATTGCATGGGTTGTTTCTTTTCTTCTCATTGGATATTTCTTTGGAGGTTTACCGGTAATTAAAGACAATTTCACCTACGTTATATTCGGAATAATCATCCTTTCTATTTTACCACCAGTCATAGAGCTAATTCGTGAAAAGCGAAAAAGTAAATCCTGACTATTTTCGTTGTAGTTATTTCTAATCCCTTTTTGCCTTGTTAAGGCCCGGTTTTTTATTACCCATTCACATCCTTTTAAAAATTAAAACTTTGGAGTTCTTAAGTACTATTCTCGATTATATATTAAATATTGACAAACACCTAATTAAAATTGTGAGTGATTACCGCACCTGGACTTACCTCATTATTTTCATAATTATTTTTGCCGAAACCGGCTTTGTGGTAACCCCATTCCTGCCCGGAGATTCACTGCTCTTTGCTATTGGGGCTTTGATTGCAAAAGGAGATACCGGACTGAACATTTATACTATGGCACTTTTGCTATGCATCGCTGCAATTACGGGGAATACCATTAATTATGCCTTAGGAAATTTTCTTGGTCCGAAAGTTTTTAAGCCCGGCAACCGGATAATCAAGCTGAAGTACTATGAAAAAACTAACGAGTATTTTAACAAGAAAGGTGGTATCATGTTGATATTTAGTAGATTTATGCCAATTTTCAGAACCTTTGCACCTTTTGTTGCCGGTGTGGGAAAAATGAAATTTTGGCCATTTACATATAATAATGTTGTTGGTGGAGTTCTTTGGATTGTTAGCTTCCTTGGAATTGGTTTTATGTTTGGGAATATCCCTTTTATTAAAGACAACTTCACATATGTCATGCTGGTCATTTTTATACTAACTGTTTTACCGGCAGTTATTGCGGCTTTTAAAGCGAGAAATGGTCTGGAAGGTGGAAAGTTTTAGTTTTCTGGCCTGCCAATTATACGGCCCTTTGAAAAAGAGTTCTCAGCCTCCTGCCCAAGCAGTTTTTCCTCTTCGCTAAGTTCCCCGGAGTGGAAATTTCTCAGCTTTGGTTGCCCTGCATCCACCCATGCCGAAAACCAAAAACTGCCGGTCATGAGTATAGATGCTCTCATCTGATTTTCTACCATTCCTTTCAACCCCTCGTGGTATGCGCGGGCATATTCTTTTGAATATTGCCGTTCAACTTTATCTTTTCGCTCACTGAATGAATATTTAAGATCAGAAGCCATGGTTTTATTGAGCCTGGCCTCGATCAGCAAGGTCGAATCAAGTAAATTATGACTGTTTCTGACAATTTTCCAGGCCTCTTTCAAAGGGTTTTCAAGATATTTTGCCGGGCCTGTAATAAAGTCATACTCTGTTGAAAAAAGCTCCGGAAGCCTGCTTTCCCAGAATCCGTGAATCCCGGTTTGATCACTTAACTGCCCATTATAGTTTTCAGTTGTATGAAGCGGTACATGTGCGTCCGAAACATAATGCCCCAGATCTGCCGAAAGCCTCAAAATTCGGATTGAATCTCTATCCTTGAACGCTCTGACCAGAGAATGATAGGTTCTCTCAATTTGCCAGGGAACAATTCCGTTCTCTCTGAGCCGTTTTTCAGTAAATTTTTTTTCTGCCTCCGCCCACTTTTCAGGTATGCTGTCAAATGGATTTTTACCATACCTGTCGGCATCAATAAAGTGCCTGGGAGCTTCTAAACTATCTGAATAACGCCGTTTGTCGGCATCAACAGCATGTTCTTTAATGTAAAGAATATTGTTTTTGTAAAAGCGGATCATATCATATGGTAAAATGAACACAGCCTTGCGATTGATATCCTGATGAGCAAAAAATCCCCATGAGGAACAGGTAAACCAGACAATCACCGACAGAATTATGAGCGGTTTCTTTCTCATTTAAAAGAAATTGTAAATTGGCCCAATCTGAGCTTTTTCTTCTTGCAGGTTCTGATTAGCTTATTCAACGGTCGAAATATTGATTTAACGGTAGTGGCTGAATTAAAATGAGGGAATTAAAGGCAGATCCTAAATGTTTTCTCGAACAAGCTAAATTCTA
>CAMBFY010000200.1 GCA_945865415.1 Sphingobacterium thalpophilum | reverse complement strand
AAAAACGGAAACCTGAAGATAATTATCGGGATCCGGGTAATTATCACTTTACCATTTTTGGAAACCCCTCTCCAAACAGCATCTGGGGTTGGAGGTTTGAAGGTCATCATATCTCATTTAATTTCTCATTTAATAAAAAAATACTGGTGTCAGGTACCCCTGGTTTTATGGGTAGTAACCCGGCTATTGTACTTAACGGACCAATGGCAGGCAAACAAGTTTTGAAAGATGAATCTGATAAGGGTTTTTCTTTAATTCAATCATTAAATGTAATACAGTTAAAAAAGGCCATTATCGATACCGTTGCCTTTAAAGACATACTTACTTTTGATAAACGTAAAGCACTTTTGGGCAATCCGGAGGGTATTAAATATTCAGAATTAACCAAAGTACAACAATCATTATTACTGCAATTGATCAGCGTATATGTTCACAGATACAGAAATGATTTTGCTGAAAAAATGATGCAGGATATCAAGAAACAGGGTTTAGATCATATCTGGTTCGCATGGGCGGGATATACGAAACCTGAGATTGGGAAAGGCTCATATTACAGGGTTCAGGGCCCTACACTTGTTATTGAGTATGATAACACTCAAAACAACGCTAATCATGTTCATTCAGTTGTACGTGATTTGAAGAATGATTTTGGAGGTGATCTACTGTTGGATCATTATCAAAAGGGACATTCACATTGAACCAATGGTTAAAGATAAAAAAAGCCCCGTCACAATTTCTTGTTTGGGGCTTGATCATTTAGTAATAAATTTTTTAGAAATAATTTATTCAGGATTATATTTCAAAAGAGAAATCGTCGTTTTCTTTTGCAGGTTCAGATTGATTTTCTGAATATTCGTAGCGTTTTTCGACCACTTCCTGATGAGCTTTGATGTAATCTATGGTTTCCTTCAAACCTTCAGCAAACTTTTCAAAGTCTTCCTTGTATAGAAATATTTTGTGCTTTATAAAAACACCGTCTTCTAAACGCTTCTTACTTTCAGTTACAGTAACATAGTAATCATTTGAACGCGTAGCTTTAACATCGAAAAAGTAGGTGCGCTTCCCGGCTCGTACCTTCTTCGAAAAAACCTCTTCTCTTTCTTTGTTGTCGTAATCTCCCATAGTCATATTTAATTTGATTGGATAAATATAATAGATATTAGTAAAGTAACAAATTGATTTTTTTTGAATGAAAATAGATTTTAATTGAAAGTTGAGAATTGAGAGTTGAGAATTAAATGAATAGTTGACAGTGGATTTTAGCCATTGAATAAAATCCACTCTCCATTTTCTAATGCTATTCTCCGGCCGTCTGTTCTTCTAAAAGTTGCTTTTCAAATAAATCAAAATAAACACCCTTGAGAGCCATGAGCTTGTTGTGTGTGCCTTGTTCTATGATTTCGCCATTATCCAAAACCAATATCCTGTCTGCATTTTTGATTGTAGAAACCCTGTGAGCAATCAGAATACTGGTTTTATCTTTCATTATTCTGCTCAGATTGTTAAGTATTTCTTCTTCTGTACGGGTGTCTACGGCCGAAAGGCAGTCATCAAAAATGAGCACTTGTGGTTCTTTGATTATCGCTCTAGCAATAGAAAGTCTTTGTTTTTGCCCCCCTGACAAGGTAATTCCCCTTTCCCCAATCATCGTATCAAAACCTTTACTGAACTCCATTATGTTATCAAAAACAGACGCGTTTTTTGCGGCAAGTTCCACTTTATCCTGTTCTGTAAATGTCATCCCGAAGGCAATATTATTGTAAATGGTATCTGAGAAAAGAAAAACCTCCTGTGGCACAAATCCGATTTGTTGCCTGAAATGTTGCAGATCAAGTTGGCCAATTGGTTTTCCATCAAGTAATATTTGACCTTCATCTGCATCATACATTCTCATTAAAAGATTCGCGATGGTTGATTTTCCTGAACCAGTTCTGCCTATTATGGCAAGGAATTCTCCATTCCTAACTTCAAATGAAATATTTTTTATAGCTTGAATTCCGGTAACAGGGTATTTGAAGCTCACATTTTTAAAAGTTATGTTTCCTTGCAGAACAGTCTTTTCTCCTGCTATTGAATTAATCTCAGGATTGGTATTTAAAAATTCATTGATTCTTTTTTGTGATGCTGCAGCGCGTTGTATTAGGGATGTAACCCAGCCCAGTGACATGACCGGAAATGTGAGCTGGGTAACATAAACTATAAATTCAGCAATATTTCCTGAACTGATATTCCCATTAATGACTTCAACTCCACCGATGTAAACAGTGATAATTGTACTAAGCCCGACAAGTAACAGCATCATTGGATAAAAAAGGGCCTGAATCTGTACCAGTGACATGGAATGTGATTTATAATTTTCACTTTCAATGTTAAACTTTCTACGGATGTCATCATCACGTACATATGCTTTTATCACCCGGATACCAGAAAAGGTCTCCTGAACAAAACTTGATAATGCGGACAGCTGCTGTTGTATTTTTTCACTTCTATGGTTGATCATGGAGTGAACATAATAAATTGTGATTGCAAGTAGAGGAAGCGGCAGTAATGAAAATACTGTAAGTCTGGCATTTACATTGAACATTGACATGATGACCAAAATGAAAAGAACAATTGTATTTATCGTGTACATAATTGCCGGTCCAAGGTACATCCTTACTCTGCTTACATCCTCAGTAACCCTGTTCATCAGATCACCTGTATTATTTCGGCGATAAAAGGCCATTGACAGTTTCTGATAATGGAAATAGATCTCATTTTTCAGATCATATTCAATGTGTCTTGACATCAGAATAATTGTTTGCCTCATAAAAAACAGGAATAAACCTCTGATTAAGGCAAGTAAAAGAACGATTACTCCAAAAAACAATAAACTCTGACCAAAGATTTTAGATATCAGTTCCTGTCGATTGAATCCGTTGAAAAGTCTGAATAGGGCTATGTTCTCATTAACAAGATCAAATGCTATGCGTATTACCTGAGCCGGAAGCACTGCGAAAAGATTTGAAATGATAACGAAAAGAGCGCCAGGAAGCAAGCGCCAGCGATATTTGTAGAAAAATTTATTAAGGTAGGCCAGTTCTTTCATCTAATCCTTGTATTGCAAAAGTAGCCAGAATTTAAGTATTGACTCCTAACTTTTATGTTTTTAAATTTCAAATTTGTTTTGTAGTTCATGAAGAATAATCTGACAAACCGTCTGTTTGGTTCAGGCTATACTAGAAACCCAATTTATTTGAAAAAGTATTGAAAACCAATAAGTTAATTAAAACAACATTTTTTACTACTTTTGTTAGGTAAAACTAGGCATCTCACATGATTTTATCTCAATTTGAAGAACATTCAGTTTTTAGTCAGCTTGACGAGTTTGGTCATCAAAAGTTAGTTCATTGCAGTGATCCCGGTACAGGATTGAAAGCAATTATTGCCATACATGATACCACTTTAGGTCCTGCATTGGGTGGAACCAGAATGTGGCCTTACAAATCAGAATCAGAAGCTCTTCATGACGTGCTACGTTTATCGCGAAGTATGACGTATAAAGCAGCAATAACAGGTTTAAATCTCGGTGGAGGTAAAGCAGTGATAATTGGAGATAGCCGTTTGCATAAATCAGAAGCTATGATGCGCAGATATGGCCGGTTTATCGAGAATTTGAACGGATCATTTATTACTGCAGAAGAAGTTGGAACCACCCCCAGGGATATGGAATACATACGAATGGAGACAAAATACGTGACTGGCGTACCTGAATCAATTGGAGGTAGCGGTGATCCTTCTCCTGTAACTGCCAGAGGGGTGTTTATGGGTATTAAAGCATGTTTGAAAGAGTGCTTTGGAAATGATAGTCTTGCCGGAAAATCAGTTGCTGTTCAGGGTATAGGTCAAGTCGGTGAAAATCTTGTTTCTTTGCTTAGGACAGAAAATGCAAAAGTTTATATCAGTGATATTAATGAGGAGCGTTTGGGACAAATCGCTCAAAAATATGGTGCAATAGCAGTAGCCAATAATAATCTTTTTGATCTCCATTTCGATATTTATTCTCCATGTGCTTTAGGTGCCACGGTGAATACAGAAACAATAAACCGTCTAAAATGTTCAATTATCGCAGGTTCTGCAAATAATCAGCTTGCAGATGAACTGGTTCACGGCAATATGTTACTCGAGAAGGGGATTATGTATGCTCCAGATTACCTGATTAATGCCGGCGGTTTAATCAACTGTTATTCTGAAATTGCAGGATTCAACAAGAAAAAAACATTTCAGATGGCAGAGAATATTTACGAAGCCACCAGGAGAGTGTTGCAAAAATCAAAACAAGATAATATCCCGGCTAATGAGGCAGCAAATAAAATTGCTGAAAAGAGGATTGAGGATATCAGAAAAATAAAAGCTTCCTATTAATTTAGGACCAAGAAACAAAAATCGTTCTTACACATGTTAAATAGAAGGCATCTGAGAGTAAAAGCATTGCAGGTTTTGTATTCCTACCAGCAATCTGAAATTAATGAAATATTGCCTTTTGAGAAAGCACTCTTATCAAGTGTAGATAAGGTACACGAAATGTATTTCTGGCTGCTTTCACTTTTAATTGAGGTTGCAGATTATAGTATTATCGACGCTGATGAAAGGGCTAATAAGCATTTGCCTTCAGAAGCGGATCTTAATGTAAACGCAAAACTCCACAACAATCTCTTTATTAATTCATTAAAACAGAATACCGAGTATCTGGCTGCTGTTAAAAAGTATAAAATATCCTGGAGTTTTGATCCGGAAATAAGTAAATCAATTTTTATTTCTTTAAAGAATTCTCCGGAGTTTGCCTCATTCAACAATCTTTCTGTTCATACCATTCAGTTAGACAAAGACGTTATCAAATTTATTTTCAAAAAACTGATCTTAAAATCTCCGGGTATTGAACAGACTTTTGAAGAAAAGTTCATTAATTGGCCTGTAGACAAGGAAGTTCTTCAAGCGCTGGTAGCAAAAACATTTAAGAATTTTTCGAGTGAAAACCCTAATGAGAACAAGCTTGCTAAGGTTTGTCCCAATTGGGAAGAAGACAGACCATATATGATGGATCTATTTAAAAAAGTTGTTGCATTTGAATCTGAATATCACGAAATGATTGCGCAAAAGACTAAAAATTGGGATTCAGAAAGAATTGCTGTGATGGATACGCTTTTAATGCGAATGGCAATTACAGAACTTGTACATTTCCAATCTATTCCAGTAAAAGTTACAATGAATGAATATATTGAAATTGCAAA
>CAMBFY010000199.1 GCA_945865415.1 Sphingobacterium thalpophilum | reverse complement strand
TTCTGGTTTGTGTATCACTCAGCGTCCATCCTTCAAGATTAACCGGATCCTTGCCGGGGTTATGGATTTCGACAAATTCAACAAGCGGCAACCCAACTTCGGGTGAAGGATCTGCAAAGATCTCACTGATGTAAATTAATGCCGTGTCTGGTTTTTCTAAGGGAGGAGGCACTGGCGCAGGTATAGAAAATGAAAATCCAGCAGATTGGTTTTGTATGGAATTGCCACTGCAATCCTTTAATCCGGAAAGTTTCAGATTATAAGTTTTACCCCCGGTAAATTTTTCACTGAACGTAACTGTAATCTGCCGGCATTTTGAATCTTGAGTAATGTTTTTAATCTGGCCAGCTGAAGGCAAAAGCATGAAATTCTCAACCTTGAGGGTGCTGATATCCGCAGATTTATTGAAAAACAGAAATAGGGTACTATCAGATTTCAAGATCAGGCTATCCGTTTTGAATGGTATAAGGTCGTAATTCTGAATATTTACTGAGTTTTTCTTGCCGGGAGTTCCTCCCACAGTGTCAATTGAGGAAGTCCAGTTGAAAATGCCGCTGCACTTAGAAAGCACATCAATTCGTTCAAGGCTCCAGCCCCCCTGCCTCTTTTTTGGATCATTATACCAGGTATCTAAATAGGCTATTGAATCAACTGTCCGGTTTTTGATGCTCTTGAGAACCAAACGGTCGGAAGCGTTACCCAGTGATGGCCAAGGCGAAAGGCCCAGTGTTTTACCAAAAGGTTTGTAAAGACTTGTATCTGCTGCAGGGCATAAAATTAGAAACTCGCCCGCTGTAATCAGGTTTTTTTTCAGGGTGCTTCTGGTTTGTGTATCACTCAGCGTCCATCCTTCAAGATTAACAGGATCCTTGCCGGGGTTATGGATTTCGACAAATTCAACAAGCGGCAACCCAACTTCGGGTGAAGGATCTGCAAAGATCTCACTGATGTAAATTAATGTTGTGTCTGGTTTTTCTATGGGAGGAGGCACTGGCGCAGGTATAGAAAATGAAAATCCAGCAGATTGATTTTGTATGGAATTTCCACTACAATCCTTCAATCCGGAAAGTTTCAGATTATAAGTTTTACCCCCGATAAATTTTTCACTGAACGTAATTATAATCTGCCGGCATTTTGAATCTTGAGTAATGTTTTTAATCTGGCCAGCTGAAGGCGAAAGCAGGAAATTCTCAATCCTGAGGGTGCTTATATCCGCAGATTTATTGAAGAACAGAAATAGGGTACTATCAGATTTCAAGATCAGGCTATCCGTTTTGAATGGTACAAGGTCGTAATTCTGAATATTTACTGAGTTTTTCTTGCCGGGAGTTCCTCCCACAGTATCAATTGAGGTAGTCCAGTTGAAAATGCCGTTGCACTTAGAAAGCACATCGATTCGTTCAAGGCTCCAGCCCCCTTCCCTCTTTTTTGAATCATTGTACCAGGTATCTGAATAGGCTATTGAATCAACTGTCCGGTTTTTGATGCTCTTTAGTACCAAACGGTCGGAGGCGTTACCCAATGATGGCCAAGGCGCAAGGCCCAATGTTTTACCAAAAGGTTTGTAAAGACTTGTATCTGCTGCAGGGCATAAAATTAGAAACTCACCCGCTGTAATCAGGTTTTTTTTCAGGGTGCTTCTGGTTTGTGTATCACTCAGCGTCCATCCTTCAAGATTAACCGGATCCTTGCCGGGGTTATGGATTTCGACAAATTCAACAAGCGGCAACCCAACTTCGGGTGAAGGATCTGCAAAGATCTCACTGAGGTAAATTAATGCTGTGTCTGGTTTTTCTATGGGAGGAGGCGCTGGCGCAGGTATAGAAAATGAAAATCCAGCAGATTGATTTTGTATGGAATTTCCACTGCAATCCTTCAATCCGGAAATAGTTAAGGCGTAGGTTATTCCTGCTGTAAAGATTTTAGTGAAAGTGATTTTGACTTGTTTGTTATCTGCGTCGGGTATGATATTTCTGATATCACCGGCTTCGGGAGACAATCTGAAATTTTCTTTGAGGATTGTAGATTTGTCGATATGTTTATTAAGATATACAATTAATGTAGTGTCTGTTGTCTTATTTACGCTATCTGCTTTGAGCATTAAAAGGTCGTAATTAAGTAGTTGAACTGAGTTTCTTTTTCCTGGTGTCCCTCCAATCGAATCTATTGATGCAGCCCAATTGAATGGACCTTCACAAACCGATCTGGGGTCGATTCGTTCTAGGCTCCATCCACCCTGTTTTTTTTCGGCATTTCGGTACCAGAGATCTGAGTAACTAACAGAATCAATCAGACTATTCTGCGTATTTAATAGTTTAATCACATCATTGCTGTTGTTTAAACTTGGCCAGGGTGAAATACCAATAACCTTTCCGAATTTTTGAAATTCAAGAGTGTCAGTTTTAGCACAAAGTATTAGGCTAGATCCTGGAGAAATGCTGAAATCTCCAAATATTGCTGTACTTGTAAGGTCAAGAATTTTCCAGTTCTTAATGGAAATTGTTTTATCTGAAGTGTTTAAAAGTTCTACAAATTCAGCCATTGGAAGACCTACCTGCGGAGATGGATCTGGAAATAGTTCATTTATAACGATATCTCTAAAAATGCCATCATATGGTTTTGTGTAATTAAATGAATGGTTATTATTTGACTTGATTTTATTGCCAGACCTATCAAGAACATTAATCACAGTCAATATAAAATTTCCAGTGCTTAGTGGTTCGGAGAGTCGAATCGTATATTTCTGAGGATTCGTTTCTGTGTTTATATCCAAAATAATGCCGTTAAAATTTTGGATAGTATAATTTTTTTTGTCTTTGACGCTAAGGCTATCCATGGCTTCACTAAATTGAAGTTCTAGTGTTGTTGAATTAAGAACTGTGACCGTACTTAATGTAGGAGCTATGGTATCGATCTTGAGTATCCCTATCTTGAAATCATCAAAAAAGTGTTTCTGAAAAAATGAGGCAGTTGATTGTTGTATAAATATTCCGAATGAGGAAGTATTAACATGGCTATTGTCCAAAAAAGTACCTTCATTCACTAGTTGCGAATTTGTGCCTATTACTTCCCTTTCCAGTGTAAAAAGACCTAAATTATCTCTGCTTACACGAACTTTGACTGTATTATTAGTTGAACCTACAGAGCCATTTATACCATCAATAATACGAGTACTACCACCAGCCGAGCCAGATCTCCTGTAAAGACTGATTTCATCCTCAGTATTTCCAATCCTGACAAAATATCCGTTTATCAGGGTACTCTGAAGATCAGATTTATCAGACACTAAATAAATATCTACATAATTTGAACCGGAGGTGCTGAACTGTAAATTGACCCAGAACTCCCAGTAGCAGTTTTTAGCATAGGTATTGGATGTGCTCAAATAGAAATTACCTGAAGTTTTGGTCGATTCAGACCTCAAGCGGTTGTTTATAATCCTGAAATCTCCTCCAGCATTGCTCCCATTCCATTCAGGGTTTGAGCTAAAATTTCCATCAGAGAAATCGTCATTAATCTGTGAATATCCTGTAAGGCAGTTAAAAAGTAAAAGGATAATTACTGTTTTCTTCATGGCCTGTAGTTTGAATCGTGATTAATTTAATTCCTATTATGATTATTAAAAACCAGAATGAGTATTCGGTATGATTTGAAAGGATAATTGGCAATAAACTGGCAATTATCAGATTTATCGTAACAATAGGCATGAAAATTAAAGCCAGCAGGGTAAAATCGGTTGAAAACCCAAACAAATTCCCATATTTGCCTAATTAATATTTGTTAAACGTTATAAAAAATTAAAAAATGAAAGTCGCAGTAGTAGGCGCTACCGGCCTTGTTGGTTCGGTGATGTTAAAGGTTTTAGCAGAGCGCAATTTCCCGGTTAGTGAATTGATCCCAGTAGCATCTGCAAAGAGTGCAGGTAAACAGATCGAGTTTAAGGGAAAGAAGTATACTGTTGTGACTATGGAAGAAGCAATTTCCATGAAGCCTGATGTTGCTTTGTTTTCTGCAGGAGGTGGTACATCGCTTGAAAGTGCTCCTCGTTTTGCCGAAGTTGGAACAACGGTAATTGATAATTCATCGGCATGGCGGATGGATCCCTCAAAAAAACTCATTGTACCTGAGGTCAATGCTGACCAATTAGATGCTCAGGATAAAATTATTGCAAACCCTAATTGTTCAACTATACAAATGGTTGTGGTTTTGAAGCCATTGCACGACAAATATAAAATCAGGAGGGTTGTAGTTTCAACTTATCAGTCGGTTACCGGAACAGGGGTGAAAGCTGTAGATCAAATGATGAATGAGCGTAAAGGAATTAATGGTCCGATGGCTTATGCCTATCCAATTGATTTGAATGTAATACCACAGATTGATGTTTTCCAGGATAATGGATATACTAAAGAGGAAATGAAGATGATCCTGGAAACTAAAAAAATAATGGGTGATGATTCCATTCGCGTCACGGCAACCACAGTTCGTATACCAGTAATGGGAGGACATTCAGAATCTGTAAATATTGAATTCGAAAATGAATTCGACCTGAATGAAGTTCGATCAATTCTTGAAAAAGAAGAAGGTATTATTATTGTTGACGATCCTGCAAACCTTAAATACCCAATGCCAATGGATGCTCATGAAAAGGATGAAGTTTTTGTGGGTAGAATCAGAAGAGATGAATCTCAGGCTAAAACCTTGAATTTATGGATAGTTGCAGATAATCTTAGAAAAGGCGCTGCAACCAATGCAGTACAAATTGCAGAATACCTGATGCAGAAAAATTTAATTTAACTTAAGTTCGATTTAAGCAAGTTTATAAAACACGGTTACAGATGGTCAAGCAATGCTTTGGGGTGATTTTGGAAATCAATAGTTGTGTTTTGTAGGTTGTTTCAGTCCTTTGCTACGGAGTATTTCCGGCAAGAAATTGTAGTCTATTTGAGATTACCAATAGCCGGAAGATACCTCCTGCGGAAAGGTTTATTTTAACCGGTGCTGTTTTTCATTGGAACGGTCAGTAAGGAACAATATCATTAATGATGGAGTTCTTCTACTCATTTTTTGTCTTTATCTGTTTCGGGAATAAATCATCTCTAGAAATAGCACAATCAATAGTTTTATTTAACATTTGGTCAACTGAGATTGACGTCGTACATTGGTAATATCAAAATTTACGTTGAGAATAGTATGAAAATGTATCTGCTTGTTACCTTCTTGATTCTATTTTTTAGTTTTAGCTCCTGTGATTTACAAGAAAACGGGGGGTCATACACCTATGTTAAATCTTCTGTA
>CAMBFY010000198.1 GCA_945865415.1 Sphingobacterium thalpophilum | reverse complement strand
ATAACCTAAACGCTCATCCATCATACGACCAAACAGTCTTGGATACCAGTGATACACACCACAAAGCATGCCAAATATTGCGGCACAACCCATCACCAAGTGAAAGTGAGCCACAACGAAATAAGTATCATGCAAGTTAATATCCAAAGCGGCATTTCCTAAAAACAAACCAGTAAGTCCTCCGGAGATGAAAAAAGAAACCAGTCCAATAGCAAATAACATGGCTGGTGTAAAGCGAAGATTTCCACGCCAGATAGTTGCCAGATAATTGAATGTCTTAACTGCTGAAGGTACTGCAATAATCAATGTTGTAATCATAAACACACCACCAAGGAAAGGATTCATACCCGTTAAAAACATATGGTGCCCCCAAACGATAAAGGATAAAACTGCAATACCAATAAGAGAATAAACCATCGCATGATATCCAAAAATTGGCTTTCTGGAATTAGTAGCGATAACTTCTGATGTAATACCCAATGCAGGCATAATCACGATATATACCTCAGGATGACCCAGGAACCAAAACAAGTGCTGCCATAAAACTGGACTACCACCCTGATTAGGAAGAACCTGCCCAGCTACAACAATATCAGAAAGATAAAAACTAGTTCCGAAGCTACGGTCAAAAATCAGAAGTACAACTGCCGACACCAATACAGGAAAGGATAATACACCTACAATTGCAGTAAGGAAAAATGCCCAGATTGTTAATGGCATTTTCCACATATCCATACCTTTGGTGCGCATATTCAGAATTGTAGAGATATAATTCAATGCTCCGATCAATGCTGATGCTACGAATAACACCATACTGATTAACCAAAGCGTCATACCGGTACCAGAACCACTAATGGCTTTTGGCAAGGCAGACAAAGGAGGATAAACAGTCCATCCAGAACTTGCAGGTCCACTTTCTACAAAGAAAGAGCACATCATGATTACACAAGAAAGGAAAAACAACCAGTATGAAATCATATTCAGGAATGGCGATGCCATGTCCCTTGCTCCCAGTTGAAGTGGAATGAGAAGATTGCTGAAAGTACCGCTCAAGCCAGCTGTCAATACAAAGAATACCATCATGGTACCATGTATTGTTACCATCGCGAGATAAAAATCGGGCTTTATTCTACCACCTTCAGCCCATTTCTCACCAAGTAAGGTTTCAAGTAAAGGGAAACTCCGATCAGGCCATGCCAATTGAAGTCTGAACAGAATAGATAAAATCATAGCCACAACTGCCATTACAATTCCAGTAATCAGGAATTGCTTGGCGATCATTTTATGATCCTGACTAAAGATATACTTGGTAATAAAAGTTTCCTTGTGATGTCCGTGACCGTGATCGTCGTGTTGGTGTAGTACGGCTGAATCGTGTGTTGCTGTGCTTGCCATAATTAGTTTTTAGTAGTATTTGTATTTAAGGCTATTTTGTTGATTGCTTCAGTTTTCTTGCTTTCCACAAGCTGAAGTTCTCTTTTAACATCGTCGTTATAATATAAAGGCTGTTTAGCAAGCCATGCAGCATATTCAGCTTCGGAAACCACGGTAACTTTAGCTTGCATGTTATAATGACCTGCGCCACAAACCTTAGCACATAAAAGAACATAATCATATTTTGGATTATTTCTTTTCTCCCTAATTTGAGCTGTGGTAAGACGAGGAGTAAATTGAAAAGTAGTTGGCATCCCAGGAACTGCATTCATCTGAACCCTGAAATCTGGTAAATAGAAACTATGTAAAACGTCCTTTGAGTTTATGTTAATTCGTATTGGTTTGTTTACAGGAATCACAATTTCGCCGACAAGCTTATCATCCCAACTCTTCTGATCTTTGAAATCTATTCCAAGCCCGTTGGTAGCGGTAGTTAACTTGTAATTACGGTATCCAATCTGATTATCTGAACCTGCATATCGAAGCGTCCATTTAAACTGTTCACCGGTAACTTCAATATTAATTGCTTTCTTCTGATCTTCCTCAGACACATTGGTAATGCCTCTCCAAGTAAAGAATCCCAATAATACCATTATAGTTAATACTATGGCTGGAACAATGGTCCAGATTCTTTCAAGTGCGTTATTATGAGGGTAGAAATAAGCTTTTCTATTTTCAGATCCCCGATATTTAAATGAGAATCCGAAAAGAGCAATATGAGTTAAAATAAATACAATCGTCGTAATAATCAGGGTTGTATTAAACATAAAGTCAATATCCAAACCATGGATAGAAGCCGATTCAAACATACTCATTGACCCCTGAACTGAATAAGACCAATAAACACCATAGATGCCCAAAATCAGGAAAATTCCAAAGAAAACACCCTGAATTCTTCGGACATTGAAGCTTGGCTTTAAACCCTGCATTTCGCGGCTCAACTCATAGACCTTTAATATTTTACCAATAACTGCAATAAATACACACAGCAATAAGAACATGAGTGCATAGTAGGAGGCTGACTTATATGATTCAGAATAATCTTTAGTTTCAGCGAGAGGCTGCATGTTCGCATACCTGGCCACGGTATCAACTGCCGTGCTGATCAAAGGAGCAGATGATGGAGACAGATCTGCAGAAGCTGCTTTTAAAGCCGTATCAATAGCAGCAGATGTTGAACTAATGGTGGAATCCTGAACCCGTGCTTCGCTTACACTGTAAGTCACAGTTAGTGCGCATGTAATTAGTAATGCTACTACAGTCCTGATCTTAAAAATTTCTCTTAACCTCATTTTATTCGTAAATTTTCTCTTAGCTATTAAGAACTGTGTTTAAATCTGGTGATTGATACTTTCCTGGAGGAAAGGATGATTTGTTGTAACCAATGATCGCTTTGTTAACTGATTCAAAGTAAGGAATGTAAATAGCCCAACAAAACCAATTGCGATTCCTATCTCAATGATGCCGAATCCTCTGTGAGAATCTACAGTTCCTGGCATGATCATCATATAATAATCTAACCAATGGCCACATAAAAGCAGAATACAGACAAACATTAATGTATTCATTTGACGCTTTGAATTTCTAGACATCAGGATAAGTAATGGTGAAACAAAATTTATTATAATATTAAGCCAGAACCATGGAAGATATTCTGGCTCCCAGCGCTTATAAAAATATACTGTTTCCTCAGGCATATTCGCATAATAGATTAAAACGAACTGAGAAAACCAAACATATGTCCAGAAAATGGAGAATGCAAATATAAATTTACCAAGATCATGTAAATGATTCTCATTTATCCAGGTTAAATAACCTGCCTTCTTCATGAAGATAACCAAAAGGGTAATGACACAAAGTCCGCTAACCCACATTGCCGCGAAGTTATACCAACCGAACATAGTCGAGAACCAATGGGCTTCAAGCGACATGATGGTATCAAATGCCCATATCGGGGTAGTAAATCCAAATACAATCAAGAATATAGCTGAATATTTAAAGTTCTTGTCATGATAAACAAGTCCGCCTTCTAATTCTTGTGCTTTGGTATATTTTGCAAATAACCAGGCAAAAAAGCTGTAAGCTCCAAGAAATACTACCAGTCTGGTCAAAAAGAAAGGCACATTCAGGAAACTTGATTTTCCGGCAATTAGTTTATCATAATTCGGACTATTGGGATCAGTCAATCCTTCACCATTCCAGTGATGATATAAATTATGAGTTAACAAACCTGTAGCAATTACTGCAAACAACACTAGAGATGCTATAGGAAGAACTTTTGACATCGCCTGAGGTATCCTAAGTAAACCGGTTGCCCAACCTGCCTGCGCTACATACTGCAATGCAATAAAGAATAAACCAGTTGCACAGACGCAGGTAAAATAATATGCCATTAAAAGCAGATTAGCGAAAGTACGTTCCTGCTGACCTGTCATTAAACCAAAAGCTATGGCAAGAATTCCAACCACTATTGCTGTTAAGGTCCAGGTTTTTAATTTTCCAGAAAATGTAAATTGTTCCGTGAAATTATGAGTATGATTATGATTTCCCATCTGGTTTTAGCAATTGACTATTGTAATTTTTGTAATTCGTGTACGTACATAACAACTTTCCACCGTTGCTCCGGGGATAATTGAGATTTGTGTGGACCCATGAGGTTAACACCATGAGTGATTGTATGATAGATTTTACCATCTGTAAGATCCTTCATACTTCCGCCTCTGGAAGAGTTTCCGGTTGAATAAGAAGGAGGACCTGGAAACTTTCCAAGTTTAACAATAGAGCCATCACCCTTACCTTCATTTCCATGACAATGAGAACACATGTTTAAAAACAGGGTTTTCCCCTGTTCAAGAGTGGCCACATTAACAGGTAATGGATTTGTCATACCTGCACTTGCTGCCAGATAGCCTTCATTTGTATTAGGATAAATATCATATTTATCAAAACCAACGGGCATGGTTCCTGCGGGTGGATCCTGAGCAGTTTTACCGTCTTTAAAATTATTATTTGGCTGATCGGGATTATAAGCAATTGGCTCATACATGTTAGGAGCAAATTCATATCCCGTACTTCTTTTATTTGAACAAGAAGAAATAACCGTAACAGCGGCTACACTTAAAAAAGCGGTAAAAATTATAAGGCGCTTATTCATAACTAACATATTTCCTTTCGTTGTGCTTAACTTCAACAGCACCAGCTTCTTTTAAAATGTTATCTATTTGATCATGCGATAGATTTGTTTTTGCATCAATCGCAATCACAAATCTATCGTTGGTTGCCCTTAAGTCCATTACTCTCGGAGCACGTCCCGGAGCGAGGTGATTAGCAAAGAAATAAGTTCCAACCATTCCGAATGCTGCAAACAATACCGTTAACTCAAACATGATTGGAATAAAATCAGGAAATGCAAAATGCGGCTTTCCACCGATGTTCATTGGCCAGTCAATAACAAGCATATAAGTTATCATTGATATCGCAGTAATTGTACCTGTCAGACCGAAACAAAAAGCAACTTTACCAAGCCTAGATCTTTTAATTCCTAACTTATCTTCAATGCCGTGGATTGGCATGGGAGTATATACATCGTAAATACTTACGCTATTCTCCTGTAGTTTGTCTATCCCATGCATCAGATCATCCGGATCTTCAAAATGACCTAAAATATATTTTATATTACTCATCTTTAAACTTTTTGGAATTCAGCAACTTTAGGAGAAATACTATCATACTTTTCAAGAGATTTTAGGTAGTATTCAGCCTCTACACTATCTACAGCTTTCTCTGCAATCAATTTTTTCTTGGCCTGATCACTTGAACTCTTCAGCAATAATTTTACCTCTGCCATTGCAATTGCAGGTAA
>CAMBFY010000197.1 GCA_945865415.1 Sphingobacterium thalpophilum | reverse complement strand
AAACCCCTTCTATAAAATGCTTCAATAGTCTCTTGTCCTAAACCTTCTATGTTCATGGCCTTACGGCTAATGAAATGTTGCATTTTGCCAACTATTTGTGGTGGGCAGCTAAGATCATTCGGACAGTAATGGACAGCTTCTCCCTCTTTTCGGATGAGATTACTTTTACATTCAGGGCAATTTTCAGGATAGATAATTTGCAACGCACTCTGAATGCGTTTTGAGATATTGACGGAAATTATTTTTGGGATTATTTCTCCACCTTTTTCGATAAGTACAGTATCTCCTTCATGAAGATCAAGACGCATAATCTCATTGGCATTATGCAATGTAGCCCGTTTAACTGTCGTACCTGCAAGAAGAACCGGTTTAAGATTCGCAACAGGTGTTACCGCACCGGTTCGACCCACCTGATAGCTAACTTTTTCTAGTATAGTTTCTACTTCCTGTGCTTTGTATTTATAAGAAATCGCCCAGCGAGGTGATTTTGCGGTAAAGCCTAATTCCTGCTGCTGAGTGTAATTATTTACTTTAATTACAATTCCATCAATTTCATAACTTAAATCAAACCTTTTCTCATCCCAGAAATGTATAAATTCGAGTACATCGTCAATACTGCTGCATAATTTGCTATGTTCACAGACATGAAATCCTAATTTTTTAACGGCTTCCAGACTTTCCCAATGGGTATTATAAACTAGTTTATCAGCATATAGGAAATACAAAAAACAATCCAAAGGACGTTTGGCTACCTCGTTGGAATCCTGCATTTTCAATGTTCCGGATGCAAAATTTCTCGGATTTGCATAAGGAACTTCATTGTTTTCAATCCGTTCATTATTCAGCCTGTCAAATGCTGCCCTGTGCATAAAAACCTCTCCGCGGATATCAAATGATTCAGGAAAACCGTTTCCTTTTATTGATTTGGGAATACTTTGAATGGTTCTGGCATTATTTGTGACATCATCACCCTGGGTTCCATCCCCTCGGGTAACGGCTCTGAGTAGTTTGCCATTTTCATAGCTGAGGCTAATAGAAAGTCCATCGAACTTTAATTCACAGACGTATTCGAAATTGCTTCCAATGGATTTTCGAACCCGATCATCAAAATCTTTCAGATCCTGCTCATTGTAAGTATTACCCAGCGAAAGCATTGGCCACTTATGCTTTACAGTCTGAAATTCTTTGGTTATGTCACCGCCAACCTTTACGGTTGGTGAGTCAGGATCCAGATATTCAGGATATTCCTTCTCGAGGCTTGTCAGTTCAGCTAGCTTTTTATCGAATTCAAAATCAGAAATTACCGGCTGTGCCAGTACATAATACTTGTAGTTATGCTCATTAAGCTCTTTTACAAGGCTTTCTATGCGTTCTTTGATTTCGAAAAGTGACATGAAGCGAAGATAATTTTTTCAATTGACAATTGACAATGAACAAAATTGGGTGGTGATTAAATATTTTACCAAAAAGGGATGTTTATTTTAGTTTAGATTAAATTTTGGTAGAATTTCTCAATGAACTATTAATCACAATTGCCAACTATCAATTATTGATTACGATTAATTATTCAAATTTAAATGGGTCGTTGATTCAGGTAAAGATTAAATTATTGGTAAAATTTCTCAATGAAGCAACAATCCTAATTGTCAATTGTCAACTGTCAATTAAATTTAAGTTTATTTCCTCAAAAATCTCCATATAATTACCCAAAAGGTTTTGGTGATAATGGTTCAATACCTCACCAAGTGCATGTATTTCATAATCTGTGAGCGGGTCTTTCCATACACGCATACAAATTCTGTTTAAGGCGTACATTATTTTATGACTTTCGCGATAACTCTCAAGGTAGTTGGATTGAATAAATTTTTCAAAAAAACCGAAAAATTGACTTGTATCCTGAATGTTATTTAACTTAAGAAATCTATCAATAGCTTCCCGGTCTGCCAGTTTTAAATTAGAATAGAAATCCACACTTTGAATATGGTTTTCAGTGAGCAAAGTACTATCCAGCATTAGCTCCAGAGAGATATGAGCTAAAAAGGAAGGTCGAACAACCGAATTTGTAAGTGCTGGGATAATGGCTCTCTTGATTCTGGCTGTGTGTTCAGCAAAGAATGATGAGTTATGAAAATTACGATCCACGATGATGTGGCGCCTCCATCCCTTCAAAATTGAACTTTGGAAACCTGTGCTGAACTCTTCGGCTTTCCTTTCTGGTTGTAAATTCCAGTCCTTCCTTGCATTTTTCACCAGATCAGGCAACACTGCACCCAAAACCAGATGTGGATCATCGCAATGCCTGTCAAAGTAAAAATGAGAAAGGAAGTTCATTTCACCGTTAATTAGTTGAATTTTTATTGATCAATTCAAGCTGAAAACTAGCCAGAGAACATAAATCTACGAAAAGTTTGCCATGCAGCGCTTTATCAATTCTGCTATATTTGTATTTGAAACGATCCTAAAGATAAAATGAACTTTGTAGAAGAATTACGCTGGCGGGGAATGCTGCATGATATCATGCCTGGTACTGAAGAAGAACTTAATAAGCAAATGACATCGGGTTACATTGGCTTTGATCCTACTGCAGATTCATTGCATGTTGGGCATCTGACTCAGATCATGACACTAATACATTTTCAGAGGGCAGGACATAAACCTTTTGCGCTTGTTGGAGGTGCTACGGGTATGGTAGGTGACCCTTCTGGTAAATCTGCCGAACGCAATCTTCTTTCTGAACAGGTTTTAAATCACAACGTTAAATGTCTTGAAAACCAATTAAAGAAGTTTCTCGATTTCAATACCGGTGCCAACAGTGCTGAAATGGTAAATAACTATGATTGGTTTAAGAATTTTACCTTTCTTGATTTTATTCGGGATGTAGGAAAGCATCTGACGGTTAATTATATGATGGCCAAGGATTCGGTCAAAAAGCGACTTGAGGGTGAAACTGGTATGTCATTCACTGAGTTTAGTTATCAACTCGTTCAGGGCTATGATTTTTATTACCTCTGGAAAGAAAAGAACTGCCAGGTACAAATGGGTGGGTCTGATCAATGGGGAAATATCGTAACGGGTACTGAATTGATCAGGAGAAAAGCTGCCGGCAATGCTTTTGCTATCACTACACAGCTGATAAAAAAGGCGGATGGTACCAAGTTTGGCAAAACAGAAAGTGGTGCGGTATGGCTGGATCCTGCCAAGACTTCCCCGTATAAATTTTATCAATTCTGGTTGAATACCACAGATGCGGATGCCAAAAGCTGGATCCGGATCTTTACCTTAAAATCCAAAGAACAGATTGAAGAATTGGAGCGTGAGCATGATCACGCGCCCCATCTTAGAACACTTCAAAAGGCGCTTGCTGAAGAAATTACAATAAGGAGCCATTCTTCAGAAGCACTTGAAACAGCCCTTAAAACTTCTGAATTTTTGTTTGGAAATGGTTCCCTTGAATTTATTAATTCTTTTAGCGATGAGGAGGTTATAGATGTTTTTGATGGTCTGCCACAGTTCATGATCTCAGTCAAAGAATTATCTCAAGGCATTAATCTAACAGATCTTTTGGCTGAAAAAACTCAAGTTTTTACATCTAAAGGTGAGGCTCGTAAAATGATCAGCGGCGGGGGAGTCTCAATCAATAAGGAAAAAGTAGCCGACCCTGCTCAGGTTATTACTATGGATAATCTAATCAGAGGTAAATTCCTTGTTGCCCAAAAAGGCAAGAAGAATTATTATTTGATCATTATCAATTGATCCAGACTGAGTTGCCTTAGTCCGCATTATTTAAAACCCACTTCACTATCCTTGAAATAAGTTTTAATTGTGTGATAGACGAGTATTTTCTTGTGTCAGGATTCCTATCTCATTTATTTCCCCCCTTATCTGTTACAGCCATTTAGAAATAAAATTGAAATATTGTTTATTCAAATGGAGGTATCAAAATTGATACAAAATACTTACGGGTAAATGCAATAAAAATGATGCTCTTCAAGGATAATTTTCCTTGAGTGATTTCTTCAAAAACACTTTATAGTCTTAATTTTTTAGACAATAATTTTGGTAATATCCCTAAATACCACGCATTTCACTTAATAATTATTTCAATTCAATAAACTTTGAACTCCTTTTTTGGATTCCTGAACTTTGGTATTTTTCTGCATCAACTCTCAATCAGTAAGGTGCACATTATTGATTATTTTTTTTACATTTAAATAAAATCAATAACTAAATTGTGAACAATGTCTAATTCTTTCAATCGCCGAAAATTTTTACAGGCTAGTGCTTTTGCAGGAGCCGCTTCTTTATGGTCGCCTTCATTAAGTGCTGAGACTTTGATTGACGTCAAATCATCTGATATTGGCAAGTCAAAATGGGACCTCGACACCCCAGCTTTATGTGTTGACCTTGATAAAATGGAAAAGAACATCAAACATGTACAAACCCGGTTGCAGGGTACAGGTACAGGTGTTCGTCCGCATGTTAAAACACATAAATGTCCTGCTATTGCAAAAATGCAGGTTGCTGCAGGCGCAGTAGGAGTGTGTTCTGCAAAGCTTTCAGAGTCAGAAGCGATGCTTGTTAACGGTATACAGAATGTATTGATGACCGGAGTTAACATCTCAGTGTCGAAGATCAATCATGCGATGGCTTTGAGAAAAAAGTACAAAGGCTTTATTCAGGCTGTCGATAATATGCAGAATGCCAGAGATCTTCAGGATGCTGCTAAGGCTGCTGGTATTATTGCTGATGTTGTTGTTGATCTTGATGTGATCAACAGATCAGGGATTGCAAATGGGCAACCGGCATTAGAACTTGCTCAATATGTGGATAAGGCACCTAATTTGAAATTCCATGGTATATTGGCATATGATGGTGTTGTTCAACATGTTGAAGGTTTTAAGGCTCGTAAAGCACAGGCATTTAAAACTTTTGAACCTGTTGTTGGTAGCTATGAACTGATGAAGAAATCCGGATTAAATATGGAGATTTTCAGTGGTGGTGGAACTGGTACTTATGATATGATGTATGAAATTCCTGGCTTTACGGATGTTCAGGCTGGAAGTTATCTATTTATGGATCATCAATATATGATTATTGGTGGTGCAAACAACGAAAAAATAATGGATGATTTCGACCCTTCCTTAACGGTAATGGCGACTATTATCAATGATTCTAAAGCGGGGAAATATGTAACTGATTCAGGATCTAAGGCTTTAACATTAAATGTTCCGCACGGAATAATTATCGGAGAGCCTGATTTTGATTATAATGCAGGTTCTGATGAGTATGGATCTGTTAAAATTGT
>CAMBFY010000196.1 GCA_945865415.1 Sphingobacterium thalpophilum | reverse complement strand
ATTCCGCTTTCAGGATCACAGGCTCAGAATTTCAAACAAATACTCCTTTAGATTTTGAGACCAAAAAGACTTATTCGGCTCGCTTGCGCGTAACGGATGGATATGGCCGTTTTGATGAAAAATCACTTTCAATCAGTATCAATGATCTGAACGAAATACCAAGCGCACTTAAAATCAGTAAATCTAATTTGTATGAATCAAATACCATCAACGAGCTGGTTGGCGTATTAAGTTCAGCAGATCAGGATGCTGGCGACAGCCATACCTACAGGCTGGTTTCGGGTGAAGGCTCAACAGACAATGCCGCATTTAATGTGAGTGGAAATCAAATCAGAGCATCTCAGGTGTATAGTTTCTCGACTAAGAACTCGTATAACATTCGTGTTCGAACCACCGATAAAGGAGGCCTGAGCTTTGAGAGTGTATATACAGTAAGCGTTAGTCAGCTGCCAACACTTACAGGTACGGGCAATGAATATGGCACACAATTACAGGCAATGGCCAGTACGACTCCGAAAATCAGTAAGGGTTTTACCTCTAAGCTGATTCTGAGCGGATCAGATATTGTGTCTTATGATTGGAGTCCATCTGCCAGCTTAAGTCCAGCGAATACATATAATCCAGTAGCTAAACCTAGTCAAACACAGAGTTACTCAGTTACGGTGACCAATGTTTATGGAAGTACAACTACCCTAAGCATCACAGTGGAGGTAATGGAAGATGTGGTCATAATTGCAAATAATATTCTAACGCCAAATGGAGATGGGGAAAACGATAATTGGACGATAGAGAACTTAAGTAGTTACCCCAATAATCAGTTAATTATTGTGGATCGTTCTAAAAGAGTGATATATAGAAAAACAGGATATGCTAATGATTGGAATGGTCTGTATAATGGCTCAGCACTTCCTCCTGATACCTATTACTACATTTTGATCTTTGATTCAGCTTCAGGTAAAAAAGTAAGTAAAAAAGGATTTATTACTATAAACAAATAAGGCTTAGTGCACCAAGCAATGAAAATCAATTTCAATCAATTTTATATACAATTGGGTTTTGTAGCACTGGTATTTACCGCAAGTATTTCTAATTCAACCGCCCAAATTAATCCCTTAGGAGCTCAGTATTTCCACAACCAATATTTGGCTAATCCAGCTATGGCAGGATATCGAGGCGGTATGCGTTTAAACCTAGGCTACCGTAACCAGTCGGATAACATTCCAGGTTCACCAAAAAATTTATCTGTCACGGGCGATTATGGTACTGAAAGGGTGGGTGTTGGTATTAATTTTTTCAAAGATGAGGCCGGCTTATTTAATCGCAGTCGTTTACAGGGAACCTATGCCTACCACTTACCCTTGGATGATAGTCAGAAACTACATTGTGGTATTTCATTGGGGATACAAACAGAACGATTAAATAACCAAGCCATCGTTGGATCTCCGAATGACCAAGTAGTGATCAGTTTTAATGATCAGGAAAGCATCTTAGATGGTGATTTTGGGATGGCTTATACTTCAAGTACTTTCAGTATTATGGGTTCAATATCGAACTTGAGTCGTCAATTAAAGATTGAAGATGAGCAAACGGCAGATTTTGGTATGTTTTACACGGCAGTAGGTTATAAGATCAAACTTACCGACTGGCATGTTGAGCCTAAAGTGGCTTATCGCGGTTTTCTTAATTTCCAGAACATTCTTGATGTGGGTGCAGAAATCAGTACTTCATCCGATCAGTTATTATTCATGAGTATGTACCATAGCAATAAAACCATGAGTTTTGGGATTAGTTACCATCAAAAGAAAGACTGGAAATTATTTTTAATGTACAACAATCCAACACAGGAATTAAAGAGTTATGCCACCGGTACATTCGAGATAGGATTACAACTGATTTTAATTAAAAAATTAATTAACAGAGATGAATTCATTTATTGATGCCGCTTCCGATAGCTGTAGTATTCTCTGTATGACAGTGCTGATATCTTTCTGCTGCCAGCATATGCCCCACGTAATTATTCAAGCTAATAATATGGCGCATTTTTCGTTTTGGTAATGTTCAGTTGTATTGATCTCTAAGCTTTAATTTCGTCCTAATACCTCACGATACCATCGTTCTTTTGATCTCTGCCTTCAGTAGATCTTCCGGATTCAATTTGCTTTTTCAGTAATTCACTTAACTCTGTAACGACATCTTGTGATGAGCTTGCTATATTATTCTGTTCCTTAATATCCGTTTTTAGATTATATAATTGGATGCCATGCAAATTAAATTTTGCTGCCTGTGCTTCTGTGGGAGCAGACCATCCGCCGGATCCTTTGGCAAAAATAAGTTTATGATCCCCTTTTCTGATGGCAAACTTACCATCGATTGAATGATGTATGATTGATTCCCGTTTGTAATCGCCGGGATTGTTAAGCAGAACAGGTAAGATGCTGAAACTGTCTTCTGCCTGATTATCCGATAATTTAGAACCAATTATGTTTGCTCCGGTAGCCATGAAATCGGTTAATGAAATGGTTTGGGAAGATTCAGAATTTGGAGCTACTTTCCCAGGCCATTTAACAATGAAGGGTATTCGATGTCCTCCCTCAAAAATATCTGCTTTGGCACCTCTGTAACTAAAACTAGAAAAATGTCCTTTTGATTCAAGCGTTTTAAAATCGGACATCGGTGAAGCTCCATTATCACTTGTAAAAACAATGATGGTGTTTTTATCTAATCCGGTTTTTTTTAAAACTGCTTCAATTTCCCCCAATACGGCATCTGTCTTGAGTACAAAATCTGCATAAGCATTAATTCCCGACTTCCCCTCAAACTCTTTAGTCGGCAATATAGGTGTGTGCGGAGAGGTTAATGGAAGGTATAGAAAAAACGGCTTATCTTTTTTAACTGCCTGTTTTTCTATATAATTGATTGCTTTATTTGTGAAATCGTCAAGCACTTTAAGGTGCTTTTGTCCTTTACCAATGGCTCCTTCGCGCCAAAATCCTGCTCCTTTATTTTCTTTAATAATCTCAATTTTGCGGCTAATTACCCGTTGATTTTCAATGTAAACATAGGGCGGAATATCGAGTGAGGCACTAATTATAAAACTGTAATCGAAGCCTGCAGAATTTGGACCGGAACTGAGGGGTAAAGAAAAATCAACAGAATCGCTTTTATCTTTTTGCCAACCCAGGCCTAAATGCCATTTCCCGATGCAAGCTGTATTATAGCCATTGTCCTTAAACAGATTGGCAAGAGTATATCTATCGCGTGCAATCAGAGCTGTGTCATAACCCCAGAGGACACTTTTTTGTAAACGAGTTCGCCATGCATATCTACCCGTAAGAATGCCATAGCGGGTTGGTGTGCATACTGCAGAACCACTGTGAGCATCGGTAAACCGCATGCCTTCTTCAGCCAGTGCGTCAATATTTTTTGTTTGAATTTTAGAGTCCTTATTATAAACGGAAACATCACCAATTCCCAGATCGTCTGCTAAAATATAAATGATATTAGGCTTTTCGGATTGAGAATAAGTAGAATTTACTATCAATAAAAGGAAGCAGAGTATTACAGATAATCGCATGATCAGGAATATAATATTAAATTTAGGGATTATTAATAGAACCTAAGTTCGTTAAAAATCTTGTAGCATTGTTTTGATTGAATAAGTTTTTATTGTTTTGAAAGCAGTGCTTGTTCCTATTCTGTCCCGCCAGTCCCGTGTTCTGCCCTAGTTTTTGCCCATAAATTGCTTTTTGAGATAAAATTTTGCATGGGCAAAAAGCTAGAGCTGTCACCCGGGTTTAATAACAGGGGCGGTGCATCTATTGCCGGACTGTCCGTCCCAATGAAATACAACACCGAGTAAAACAAACCTTGCCGCAGGAGGTATCTTACGGCATTGGTGATATAATCTATAACGCAATTTCTTGCCGTAAATACTCCGGAGGAAAGGGCTGAACTGACCTATAGCACACAGGAATTGGTTTCAACAAACAAATTATTGTTAACCAGAGCCTAATCTGATGTGCTATAACTGTATTATGTTACCCTTCATTTTATCGAATTCAGGTTATTATAAGATGTATATCCAGTCAAAGGTTATAAATTATGACCTGGTAACTCCGGGCAATAGGACCCTGAGAACCAATCTAAATACACTCCGAAAACTTTCTGATTTCAATTTTTCCTTTAGAATTTCAATAAAATCCGTTAGGAAATTGTAAATTATGATCTCTTATAATTCCTGAAACTATCACTTGAAATTAATTTTATAATTTATGGATGCTGAAAACAATAAGTCGCGAAGAAATTTTATTAAAAATTCTGTCATTGCCGGAACTATGCTTCCCTTTATGCCGAATGAACTTTTTGCTGATGTGCTTCAGAATAAAAAAGTTGCTGGTCCCTTAAATGTTTGCGTGTTTTCAAAGCACCTGCAATTTTTAAATTATAAAGATATGGCTGATGCTGCAGCCGAAATTGGTTTCAATGGAGTAGACCTGACAGTCCGGCCCAACGGACATGTTTTACCGGAACGGGTGGAAATGGATTTGCCTAAAGCCATGGAGGCCATTAAAAATGCCGGACTCGCGACAACGATGATTACTACCACCGTTCAGGATTCAAATGATGCAATAGACAGGAACCTTGTGGAGACTGCAGCGGAACTGGGCGTTAAATATTATCGTATGAACTGGCTTAAGTATCCCGATGGCAAAAGTATCCCTAAAGCGATGATGCAATTTAAAAAGACGCTTACAGATTTAAGTCATTTAAACAGAAAACTGAATATTACAGGATGTTATCAAAACCATTCCGGGAATCTGGCCGGGGCTTCGATTTGGGAGTTATGGGAGATTCTGAAAAGTGCAGATCATAAAAATATGGGTGTTCAGTATGACATCCGTCATGCTGTGGTAGAGGGAGGTTTGTCATGGAGAAACGGGCTCAATTTAATTCATCCGCATATTAAAATCCTTGCAATTAAAGATTTTATCTGGTCGAATAAAAATGGTAACTGGGTGGTAGAGAATGTACCTTTGGGAGAAGGAATGGTTGATTTTAAATCCTATTTCAAGATGTTGAAGGAGTTCAATATTCAGGTTCCGGTTTCGCTACATTATGAATATCCCTTGGGTGGAGCTGACCGTGGAGCAAGCACTATCACAATAGATAAAAAAATTGTTTTTGATCATATGAAGAGAGATCTAATGAAGTTGCAGCAACTCTGGCAGGAGGCTTGATTTTTAACATTTTCTTCACGAAAACTTGATGGTAATAATATCGTTAGATACAATTGCAGGTAAATCAATTGGCTAAATTTGCGGGCTTAATCCATTAAAATGAAGAAAGGTTTA
>CAMBFY010000195.1 GCA_945865415.1 Sphingobacterium thalpophilum | reverse complement strand
TCTTGGGGATTGGTATTTTTCCGGGAATTATCCAACACCAGGAGGTAACAAGGTAGTAAATAAAGCCTTTATGAATTGGATGGAAGGGAAGAATCAACGTGCATATTAAAGATTTGATAATTAAATTTGAGAATTGATAAAACTAATTCAGTAGTACTATTTCTTTCAATTGAAATTAAGATTCTTTTTTTTACAATCTTCTATAAAACGGAGTTTTAGCTGAACCCGAATTTAGTCTCAATACTCAATACTAACTACTCAATACTAACTTCTTAATACTCTACGTTCAACTAAATAAGTGAGTGCCCAGTTAACAGATTATAAATTAATCTGACTGCAAAGATCAGAATCAGGACTCCAGCAATGCGGTTTAATTGTGCAATATTCTTTTCTTTGATCTTATATCTTAGCTTGTTTGCATAATATGCCTTTAATACATCCAGACTAAACTGGGTAATCAGGATTGATCCAAAGAATGGAATGATTTCTGATGATTTTATTTCTCCTGAGATTGAGATAACACTGCTGGTGACACTAAGCCAGTATAATAGTATTGCAGGGTTGAAAATGCACATCAAAAATCCTTTGATAAAATAACCTGTATTTTTTCTTTTAGAGCTGGTCTGCTCATAATTAACTTTTACCTTTTTAAATAGGTAATAAAGTCCAATGATAAACAAAATAGAACTTCCGGCAATTCCTATCTGAACACGGTATTCATTTTCAAGGGCTATGAATGACGAGCCATATAAGCTGATACCTACATAAAAAATGTCACTGATAAGCACACCACCTGCCAATGAAACTCCGGCATAAAATCCTTTCTCAATACTGGTTTTTATCAGCGCAAAAAATACGGGTCCGGTTAGAAACGAAAGCACAAATCCCAAGCCTATTCCTGAAACGATTGATTCTATCATTCCGAATATATATATATTGCTAATATTTAATTTTGCAAATTAACCTAAAAACAGAGAATTATACATCATGATTGATAAAAACATTTTAAACTTAGAGATATGAGAAATTTAATTTATGTTAGATAATTATTTAACAATAAAAATCAATTATGGATAACAATTCACAAAAAAATTATTCTTCCGCTTTGTACACACTGATTACAGTGTTTTTCTTTTGGGGCTTTCTGGCTGCCAGTAATGGAATCTTTATTCCTTTTTGTAAGACACATTTTAGTTTAACGCAGTTTGAGTCTCAATTGATTGACTTTACCTTTTACGGAGGATATTTTATCGGTTCACTAATACTGTTTTATGCATCCAAGATTATAAAAGTAGATATTCTGAATTATCTCGGATATAAGAATAGTATTGCTATAGGACTTGTAGTGTCTGCAGGAGGAGCTTTGCTGATGATACCTGCTGTTGGTTCAGGTTCATTCGCATTTATTTTATTCTCTTTTTTTGTTGTGGCAATTGGCTTTTCACTACAGCAAACCGCTGCAAATCCATTTGTGGTTGCTCTCGGAAGTCCGGTGACAGGTGCTAATCGTTTAAATCTGGCAGGTGGGGTTAATAATCTAGGAGGAATTTTAGGTCCCATTGCTGTAAGTATTATTCTTTTTGGAACAGCCAGTAATGCTGTTCCTAAGGAAGTCGAAATTGAATCGATCAATCTGCTTTATTACATTCTTGCCGGTTTATTTTTAGCAGTTGCACTTTATTTCTGGATGGCTAAGTTACCTAAGGTAACCAGCGATGAAAAAGTTGAATCAAGCGGCAAAACAAATATGCCTTTGTTTGTAATTTTTGTTGCTTTCTTGTTGATCCTGGCAGCTGATCCAATTGCTGTTGCGACTGGACTGGGTATGAATATATTTGTTTATCTATCACTTTTTATAATGGTTGCTACTTTACTGTTAGCACTCAGGTCTGCAGGGAAAGACAAAACAGGCTGGGGTGCAATGGGTTATCCACAACTCATCCTGGGAATGATTGCAATTTTTACTTATGTAGGAGTGGAAGTGACCATTCAAAGTAATATGGGCGCTTTATTGGAGTTGCCTGAATTTGGAGGCCTAAGAGGGTCTGAAATTGCACCATTTATATCACTTTACTGGGGAAGTATGATGATCGGGAGATGGGCAGGTGCTGTGAGTATCTTTAAATTAGCAAAGCAGACAAAAACAGTTTTGACTATTGTTGTTCCTTTTATTGCGTTTGCGATTATTCTGATCGCAAATCATTTGAACGGAGCTTCAGTTGAGCAGTTTTTTATCTATGGTGTTTGTATCGTAATACTGATAGCCGGATTCTTTTTTAGTCAGGATAAACCTGCTAAGACCCTCCTTACTTTTAGCGTGTTGGGATCTATTGCTATGATTGTTGGATTACTAACTGAGGGTCAGGTTGCCATATATGCATTTTTAAGTGGCGGACTTTGCTGCTCCATTATGTGGCCATGTATATTTGCACTGGCCATCACAGGTTTAGGTAAGTATACCTCTCAGGGCTCTGCATTTCTTATCATGATGATTCTTGGTGGAGCGATTATACCTCCTGTACAGGGAATATTGGCTGATACCAGTGGTATTCATTTCTCTTATATTGTTCCATTCCTTTGCTTTGTTTACCTGGTTTATTTTGCAATAAAAGTTAGTTCTGAGCTCAAAAAGCAAGGAATTGATGTAAATGATCTAGAGGCAGAAGCATCACATTAATGAAGGTTAAACCAAGCTTCGACTTGATTTTTATGAATCTGGCAACCGACCTGGCTGAACGCTCTCATTGCGTAAAGGCTCAGGTCGGTGCTGTTCTAACAAAAGATACCCGTATTATTTCCATAGGTTATAATGGGCCACCTGCAGGTACACATAATTGTGATGAGGAATGGCCTGATACCGGTTGCCCGCGTGATTCTAAAAACAGCTGTTCACTTGCACTTCATGCCGAAGAGAATGCAATTCTTTATGCTGTTAAAAATGGTTCGACTTTAGATGGTTCAACGCTATATCTTACCCTTTCTCCATGTTTGGCCTGTGCACGAATCATATTTTCATCTGGCATTAAAAAGGTTTGGTATAAAGCATCATACGCTGAATATAAAGGTCTTCCTTCAGATGAAGGAGTCGATTTTTTAAACCGTTTTGGTGTGGAATGTCTCAAGTTCTGAGAAGATTGCAATACTTTAACAATATCCAGCTAATCTCATAATCTTGAGAGTTTGCAATTTCTTAAATTGCAACACTATTTCAATGAATTTAACTTATGGGTTATAAAAGCTTGGCAGAATGCGTTTCAGATCTTGAAAAGCACGGTCATTTGATCAGAATTAAAGAGGAGGTTGACCCTTTTCTCGAGGCTGCTGCAATTCATCTGCGGGTGTTCGAAAATGGAGGCCCAGCAATCTTGTTCGAAAACATCAAAGGCAGTAAGTTTCCTGCTGTTTCCAATTTATTTGGCACCTTAGACCGGTCGAAATTCATGTTCAGAGATACTCTGGAAGCTATAAAAACCCTTGTTGATCTCAAATCAGATCCTTTAAAGGCAGTTAAAAATCCATTTAAATATGCCGGATCAGGCCTCACCGCATTTTCTGCCTTGCCATGGAATAAAGAATTGTTCTCACCTGTTAAATTTGGTAAAACAAAAATCTCTGCTTTGCCACAAATTGTGAACTGGCCTATGGATGGTGGACCATTTGTAACCATGCCTCAGGTTTACACGGAAGATATTGACAAGCCAGGTATTATGAATGCCAATCTTGGGATGTACCGGATTCAGTTAGGGGGGAATGATTATATCCAGGATCAGGAAATCGGACTGCATTATCAACTCCACCGTGGTATTGGAGTACATCAAACAAAGGCAAATGCAAAAGGCGAGGCCTTAAAAGTAAGTATTTTTATTGGAGGACCACCCGCTCATCCTTTAGCTGCTGTGATGCCATTACCTGAAGGTTTATCAGAAATGACCTTTGCTGGTGCGCTTGGTAATCGAAGGTTCAGATACTTTTATGACAAGGAGGGTTTCTGTATTTCTTCTGATGCGGATTTTGTTATTACAGGTACGGTAGAGCCTGGACAGAATAAACCTGAGGGCCCTTTTGGTGATCATTTAGGTTATTATAGTCTTAAACATCCTTTTCCACTGATGAAGGTAAGAAATGTCTATCATCGTGAAAATGCCATCTGGTCATTTACTGTTGTTGGCAGACCACCACAAGAAGACACAAGCTTTGGGGCTCTGATCCATGATATCACCGGTTCTGCCATCCCAAAAGAAATTCCTGGGCTCCATGAAGTTAACGCGGTTGATGCGGCAGGTGTTCATCCTTTACTGTTTGCAATTGGTAGTGAGCGATATACGCCATACCTAAAAGAGAAGAAACCTCAGGAAATCCTGACTATTGCCAATCATATATTAGGTAAAAGTCAGCTAAGCCTTGCAAAATACCTTTTCATCTGTAATAAAGAAGATGACCCTTCACTTAAAACCAGTAATATTGAAGGGTTTTTTAAGCATATACTGGAGCGGGTTGACCTCAGCCGTGATTTGCATTTTTATACAAGAACCACGATGGATACTCTTGATTATAGTGGGACAGACATTAACTCAGGTTCAAAAGTAGCGATTGCAGCTGCAGGTGATAAAAAACGAAATTTGTGGACGGAATTGCCTCCTTCGTTTTCACTTCCCAGGCCTTTCTCTAATTTCAAAATGATAATGCCAGGAGTTTTGGCTGTTGAGTCTCCACCTTTTGAGAGCCAACACCAAACCGAAAAGGAAATTGAAATTATTAACTCCGACCTATCTAACAAGGATCTTGATGGCTTGCCTTTGTTTATATTATGTGATGATGCAGGATTTGTTTCAAACAGCATAAATAATTTTGTTTGGGTTAGTTTTACACGAAGTAATCCTTCCCACGATATTTATGGTATTAATTCTTTTACGGAACATAAACATTGGGGATGTAAGGGGCCAATGATTATTGATGCAAGACTCAAAACGCATCATGCGCCAGAACTTATTAAGGACAAAAATATTGAAGTAAGGGTTGACAAGTTGGGAGAAATAGGTGGCTCTCTTCACGGAATAATTTAAAACCTTTTTTTTAATACGAATCCTCGTCTTTAAAAATTCGGATTACTTTGACAAATCTGCCCTGATAGTATCGATTTAAATTAGTTTTGGTAACGCTGTAGGCTTTTCCGGAAGTTGAATGGATAAATATGTGTTTCTGTCCTTCATCAGAGGTTATGATTCCCATATGGCCAACCACTCGCTTGGTACTATCGGTGCCGGTAAATAAAATTATATCTCCGCGTTTAGCTTCTTTTAGCTTTATTTCTTTTTCAAGATGGGTAAAGCCAATGGATGATCGTGGAACTGATATTCCGAAATGGTTG
>CAMBFY010000194.1 GCA_945865415.1 Sphingobacterium thalpophilum | reverse complement strand
CTGCTTACAGCAAACAGAACGTCACTGTACTCATCAAGTTTTGGTCTTTGCCGGCAGTCGGTAATATCCTCCATCATCAGCTTATTGATGCTGAATTTATTTTGAAGATATTCCAGAAGTTTGATATCTCCAATTCCACGAATATCTATCCAGAAATTAAATCCCGGATAAGATTCAAGCTCCAGATCTATTTCTTCACAGGAATTAATTGCCTTAATATGATATTCATTTGATTTAAAAGAATGGATAGTAATTCTGGGCTTTAAAGCACCTTCATAAAGTTGAATGGATTCAGGACTTGACCCGGATATTGGAATATATTTTTTGGATTTTAAACTTATTCTTCGAATCCTGGTCATGCCTGAAGATACTTAATACTTTGTGGTCCCTGATTAAAAATGAGATCAATAATGCTCAAATTAGGTAAAAACCCATTCCTTTCTTCAAAAACCTGAAAGTAGTGTTTAAAAATGAGATCAGAAACACGTTTTGGATGTATATTTTTTCTGTAATCATCCAGTTTTGGATCAGGTAGCTGGTAATTATTAGTATAGTTGTAATCAATACTTATTTTAAGGAAACGGGTTAATAGCTGCAGTAACTCCTCATTGTAATCGAAAAGAAATTCCCATTTCTTTTCATAAAAGCTAATCAGATCATCTTCGTAATACTCGAAATAAGCCGAGCTTCTATATGATGTTTCTAAACTCTTCCAATGAAGCCTTTGCCATTTAAAGTCATAACTTATTTTAACATCCTTGACGATGGTATGGTTTTTAGAACCCTTAATAACAGGAACAATCAAGTCTAATGCACCATTAGGAGAGTGGATTACAGCTCTGTTTCGATAGCTTTGTTTCAGGAAATTTTCTGAATTTTCAATTAGCAGAGTATCTTTATACTTTAGTATTTTACTGAAATACTCAATAGAAGGAAGATAAAATAAAGGGAAAACAGCACCTTTTTCCATCGTTTAAGTTAAGTTTGTAAAACGTTTTCCAATATTAGCAATTAAACGGTTTGCTGCAATGATGTAATTATTAACAGGCAATGAATATTTTATTCTAAACAGCTTATTCAATTCTTAATGAATCTAATTACCTACCGATTTATAGCCTCCATATTATATCTCCTTTCTCTCCTTCCGTTTCCTGTTCTCTATTTCTTATCCGATATACTGTATGGAATTTTATATTATGTTTTTAAGTACAGAAGAAAAGTTGTCTTGAATAACCTCTTAAACTCATTCCCTGAAAAATCGAGATCTGAAATTGAACTAATAGAGAAACAATTTTACCGATTTCTAGCAGATTTAATGCTTGAATCAATTAAAACATTAACAATCAGTGCGAAGGAGATCAAAAAAAGGTTCGTTTTTAAAAACATAGAGATTCTAAAAAAGTACCTTCAAGATGGCAAATCAGTGATTGCTGTTACAGGACATTATGGTAATTGGGAATGGGGTCCTGTAGCTACCGGACTTGAAATAAATGAAAAAGTACTCGTTGTTTATAAGCCATTGTCAAACAAGCGCTTTGAAGGGTTGATGAATTCAATGAGATCCCGGTTTGGATCCATAATGGTTCCAATGAAACTTACACTCAGGAAAGTAATTGAATACAAAAATGAGCCTATTGTGTTGGTTCTTGTTGGTGATCAAACACCAACTCGCGAAGAATCTCAATTTTTTACCACTTTTTTGAACCAGGAGACTGCTGTGTTTTTAGGTGTCGAAAAAATTGCTTTAAAACTTAATAATCCAATAGTATATTTCAGTATAAATAGAATAAAAAGAGGTTATTACGAATGTGTAGTTAAATCATTGATTGATAATCCAGAGCATACCAAAGATCATGAAATTACTGAAGCTCATATTAAAGAGCTTGAGAAAAATATCCAGCTTCATCCGGAATTTTGGTTATGGTCACACAAACGATGGAAATTCAGTTCAAGTAATTTAAAAAATGTCTAGAAGCCCCAGAGTAGCAGTAGTAATTCTTAACTGGAATGGACGAAACTTTCTGGAAAGCTTTCTTCCGTCTGTTATTGCCAGTACCTATCCAGAACTTGAAATAATTGTCGCTGATAATGCTTCAACAGATCAATCAGTTGATTTTCTTCAAACCAATTATCCCCTTGTAAGTTTAATTCAAAACGATAAGAATTATGGTTTTGCTGAGGGTTATAACAGAGTGATAGCTTTGCTCGATTTTGAGTATTTTATTTTGCTTAATTCGGATGTTGAAGTTGTATCTAACTGGATAGAACCGGTAATTGATTTTATGGAATCTGACATCAATATTGCCGTTGCACAACCTAAGATTCTATCCTACTATAAGAAGAACTCTTTTGAATATGCTGGTGCCGCCGGCGGTTACCTAGATGCTCTAGGTTATCCGTTTTGCAGAGGTAGAATATTTGATACTGTTGAAGAAGACTTGGAACAGTATGATGATCCGTCTGAAATCTTTTGGGCCTCAGGTGCTGCTTTCTTTATAAAACGTAAATATTGGTTAGAAACCGGTGGATTTGATCCTGATTTCTTTGCCCATATGGAAGAAATTGATCTTTGTTGGCGACTCAAGAACCTGGGCTATAGGATTGTTTTTTGTCCGAAATCAAAAGTATTTCATGTTGGAGGTGGTACATTGAATGCAGAAAGTCCTTTTAAAACGTTTTTAAATTTCAGGAATAACCTTGTCATGCTTCAAAAAAATCTAAGCTCAGTAAATGCATTTCTGATTATTTTTATGCGATTCTGGCTTGATTTACTTTCCCTAATTAAATTTTTATTTGATGGTAAACCCCAAAATGCCTTGGCGATATCCAAGGCACATTTTTATTTTTTCGCTCATCTTTTTAAAAATATCAAAAAGTCCGGCGAAATCAATAAGTCAAAATTTAATGCAGCGGGATTTTACAAAGTAAGTATTGTCTGGGAATATTTTATCAGAAAGAAAAAAACGTTCAGTAGTTTAAAGAAAACTTTCTAAAGCCATTTTATAACCTGACAGTCCAAAACCCGTTAGAACACCCTTGCAATTTTTTCCTGTTAGTGAAATATGCCGGTATTCTTCACGTGAATAAATATTGGAGATATGTACTTCTATAACAGGGGTTTTAATAGCTGCAATAGCATCAGAAATAGCTACTGAAGTGTGAGTATAGCCTCCACCATTCAAAATAATACCATCATAACTGAACCCAACTTCATGCAATTTATTGATGATTTCACCTTCAACATTACTTTGAAAATATTCAATCTGAATTGAACTATACTTGGATTTCAACTCCTCAAAATAAGAATCGAAGCTATTGTCACCGTAGATAGATTTCTCACGAACGCCTAGTAAATTTAAATTTGGTCCGTTAATTATCTGTATTTTCATGGATTATTCGTGGTTTATGTTTTCAAAATTATGAATACCAAATGGCGTTTCACTATCAAACTTAAAAAATAAATTGGATTGGCAATCAGAACTTAAGAGCTTTAAGTCATATTTAAGATTAGAACGTTCGCTATCTGGAAATACCATTGAGGCATATATACATGATGTAGACATGCTGATTCAGTTTTTCAATAGTAGTTCTTCAAAAAGAGACTTGTCCGATATTTCTCCTGATGATTTAAAAGAATTTCTGGTTTGGATAAATGAACTTGGTATGCTCCCTCCGACTCAGGCAAGGGTTTTATCAGGATTAAAAGCATTTTTTAAATTTTTGCTTTTGGATAATCACATTAAAGTTGATCCATCTGCACTAATTGAGAGTCCTAAAACCAGTAGAAAATTACCCGACACACTTAGTATTATAGAAATTTATAAGTTAATAGAGGCAATAGATCTTTCAAAAGCTGAAGGAATGCGTAATAAGACGATGCTGGAGCTTTTATATGGCTGTGGATTAAGGGTTTCTGAACTTACTAACCTAAAAATTTCGAATCTCTTTTTGGACATTGATTTTATTAAGATACTTGGTAAGGGAGATAAAGAGCGTTTAGTTCCGATTGGATCAGAGGCAATAAAATTTCTAAGGATATTTATCGAAGAAATTAGGGTTCATATTGCCGTTAAACCCGGAAAAGAAGATTTTGTATTTTTAAATATGCGTGGAAGTCCCATTTCAAGAGTTATGGTGTTTCTGATTATCAAAGATCTGGCTAAAAAAGCCGGAATCAATAAAAGTATAAGTCCGCATACCTTCAGACACTCCTTTGCTACCCATTTGATTGAAGGCGGTGCAGACCTCAGAGCCGTTCAGGAAATGCTTGGGCATGAAAGTATTACTACAACTGAGATATACACTCATTTAGACCGTGATTATTTGAGAGATACCATTATTCAGTTTCATCCCAGAAGCTGATCTTATTGTTCTTCTCTAAAATAAACCTTGTAGTAATTCATTAATTTATCATCATCAAAACCTTTTTCAATCAGCTCTTTGTTTCCATGAATATAAATATGAAAGTTCTTATCGAGTTTTAAAACGCTTTTAAAAACCCTTGATTGTTTCTTAACTGCAGCTCCCGAAATATCAAATGGCTGATCAATGCCTGCATTAAATTCCTCATTGTATTCCTGGCTAAATTTTTTGAATAATTCAATTGCTTTGGGATTTTCGATCACTACTTCTGAAAATTCATCCAGATCGAAACTATCTTTCTCCTTGAAATATTTCATTGAACGGTTCAATAAGTCGATCTTATCAGCTTTAGAAATATCAAACTCATCATCTATTTTATTGGTAATGAATTTTTTATAAACTCCCAATGTTGTATTGGTCTTGTTAAAACTATCATTTCTGATTTTTAATTGTAAGAATTCATCCCTCCAGTAAGCTGCATCGCTTCGGTTAGTCTGATCAATAAGCATTACTCGGTAACCTTCTTCCTTTTCAGTATTAAAGATGAGGCAGCCTTTATCCAGTTTCTGGATATTAATGGCGTCTTCCTCATAGTGAAGTGCAAAACCACCTTGTTCAGGATTAACTTTTAGATAACTTTCTCTACTCTCGGATTTAAAAATACCAAGTGCATCATGCAATTCACCTTCCATCTGTAAATCTTTAAACAAGGCTATGTAAAGCTCCCCTGCCTTAATTTTGGGATGATTTGAGCTTTCATACAGGTATTTGGCTATGTGCCCGCTCAATTCGTGAAAGCTGGCTCCATCAGAAAATATCATGGAACTAAAATGAAACAATTCATTAAGATTAAGATTACCACTTGAATGAGTAAACCTGTAAACTTCATTTGTCTTTTCAAATGGCGAAAAAAAATACTTTAACAGCAAGTTCCTTAAAACTTCATCAGCAATTTTTAACGGCTGCTCAGACAAAATATAAAATTCATCTTGAATCTTATTTCCAAC
>CAMBFY010000193.1 GCA_945865415.1 Sphingobacterium thalpophilum | reverse complement strand
GTTTTGAGTATTAAGAACCTTGAAAACGGACAAGTCAGTACCCATAACACCGATAAAACGCAATTGGAAATCGAGCTTGACCGCAATCTGGCCTATTCCTGGTTTATTTCGTCCAAAAGCAACAAAGTTAGTCAGGAGGTTAGCAGCGATCTCTGGAAATTCTATAATCCCGCGCCGGCTCAAACCTCTTTTTCTCCTTTTCCGGCAGAACTGACAGCACCACGATATGGGGAGGTAATCCCGCTTTCTACCACCACTGTGACCCTGAGATGGACGGCAACAGATCCAGACGGGGATATTGACAGCTATGATGTGTACCTCGGAAATACCAATGTGCCGGTATTATTCCGCTCGGGATTAAAAACAACAGTTCTGGCTGACCTGGTACTTGATCGCAATAAAACCTATTACTGGAGGATCAGTACAAGGGATTCTAAAGGCAACCGTTCCAACTCGGATGTATATGTTTTTAAACTAGACTGATGATGAAATATTACTATGAATAGAATTTTACTCTTTTTTTTCGGGCTCAGTCTGATATCTGCTGATTTATCGGCTCAGCTACAGGCTATATCACTTCAGCAACGGGTCGAAAACTCAAGTCTGGTTTTTGAAGCTAAAGTATTGAGTAAAACCTCCTTTTGGGATACCGATCGAAGACATATTTATACTGCTAATCTGCTTTCAGTTTATAAAGTTTTTAAAGGTGAACTGAGCAGTTCTACCGTAGAGGTTATCACTATTGGCGGAATTGTAGGGAATGAAATGGAGAAGGTATCCTATGGTTTAGATCTTAAAGAGGGATATATCGGTGTTTTTACCTGCATTCCCAATAACATAAAACTAACTAAGGGTTCAAAAAATTTGCAGCTCAGGCCTTATTCAGAAATCCAGGGATTTATCCGTTACGACCTAAACACAGGTACCGCAAGGGATCCATTTAATGTATACAAAAATGTTTCAGCTGAGATCTATCCTGTATTGCAAAAAATGGCAGGTTCAAATTTCAAAGTGATGAAAAATGCTGATTTTAAGATAAAATGAGACCTTTTCAGGTGAAAAATAAAAATCTTGGTTTAAAGACCCTGACAGTATTGCTGTTCTTATGCACCGTTTTTAACGGCTTGTATGCCCAGGTTATTACTAATTTTTCACCTAATAACACTTCGGCAGGAAGCGGAAGTCAGATTACGATCAATGGTTCAGGCTTTGGCGCCGGACCCGCTTCATCCAGCAAGTATGTTGAATTTGCCAATGCAGATAACGGAGGACAGACCGGAGTTAGGCCTACTCTTGTGGAATACGCGTCATGGACTGATAATCAGATTGTGGTGATCGTCCCCTCAGATGCAGGTACCGGAGCTATCAGGGTTTCCAATGGTACCGCAACTGCCGTTTCTGCAGCTATACTGACCGTTTCCTTTAATATCATCAATCAGGCAAACAATCAAATTAAACACGTGAATAGCAATTCACAGGGCGGCTATACCTGGCAATTGGAACTCAAGTTTAATGCACAGTCTAATGCCAAGAATTCCTTTCTCAAATCATTAAGTGCCTGGTCTTGCTTTACCGGCATCAACTGGAAAGTGGGTGCTCCAACTCCTGCAAATCAAACCGGAAGTGATGGGATCAATATCGTCAGATTTGACACAGGTGCCGAATTACCTGCAGGAGTTTTGGGTGTGGCCTATAGTTATTATAGATCCTGTGGAAGTAATAAATGGGAACTCACTGAAAGCGATCTGGTTTTTGATAAGGAGACCACCTGGAATTTTGAAGACGCACTTCCGGGACCCTCCCAAACAGATTTTCAGTCGGTTGCTCAGCATGAACTTGGGCATGCCCACAGTTTGGGACATGTGATCGATAATACAGATCTGATGCATTTTTCTATTGCTCCAGGAACCAGACGCACCATTGGCCAGAATAACCGAAATGCAGGTGATTTTCAGGTTGCATTTAGTGTGCAGGCAGGTGATGGTATTTGTACCGGGGTCATGGTGGCCGCTGTACCGGCTACCTGTGGCTTTCCTTATCCTAAAATTATAGGTTTTAGTCCGGCAAATGCAGGCAAAGGTGCAACCGTTCGAATAGACGGCGAAAATTTAAGTACTGCAAGTTCTGTCACTTTTGGTGGAACTGCAGCAGCATCATTTTCTATTGTTTCGTCTACGCGCATAGATGCAGTCCTGGCAGAAGGTGCAAGTGGGGAAATTGCTGTAAATACTTCTGGTGGTCTTGCAGTATTTAATGGCTTCGTGTACCTTCCTCCTCCGGTTATTAACTCATTTTCTCCTGAATTTGGATTTACTGGTGATACCATAACCATTGCCGGGGTTAACTTGAATACAACCAATCTTGTCAGTTTTGGAGAAATTCCGGCGGCTTCCTTTATTGTTGTAAATGATCAGACAGTTAAGGCTATAGTGGCAGCAGGGGCAAGTGGTAAAATTTCATTGAAAACCCTCTCCGGTACGGTCGAAGCAAATGGATTTACTTTTGCACCTAAACCTGCTATTAGCTCATTTACTCCCTCGGGCAAACTAAGGGATATTATTGTAATCAATGGAACAAATTTCAAGGAAATAAAATCTGTTAAATTCGGCGGGATTGATGCCCTTTCTTACACAGTAGATTCTGACCAAAAGATCTCTGCAGTTTTGGGATTGGGATCAAGTGGAATTGTAACGGTCACTTCAACCTATGGGATTGCAACGAGAGAGGGTTTTATTTATTTTCAGGCTCCAACCATTACCTCATTTAGTCCTGAGCTTGCTGCGGAAGGTACAACTGTCAAAATCACTGGAACAAATTTTACCGGAGCTACTGAAGTGCTTTTTGGGGGTAAAGCGGCAGGGGCCTTTAAAGTTAATTCTGCAACAGAGATTACTGCGGTGGTGAATAAAACGGTTAGTGGCTTGGTTTCTGTAATCACTCCCGGTGGTAAAGCGGAAAAAGAGGGATTTGTTTTTATTCCTACCCTCAGACTTGATTCATTTAGTCCGAAGATTGCCGCAACAGATCAGAAGGTTATAATCAATGGCTCTAATTTCGTTAAAGTAATTGAACTGAGCTTTGGGGGCACTCCTGCAAAATCATTTACGGTAGATTCCGAAAGCATGATTACCGCAACAGTAGCTTTGGGATCTTCGGGTGAGGTTAAGGTTCGTACCGCCGATGGTTTAGTTAGTCTGCCGGGATTTACTTATATCCTGGTGCCAAGGATAAATTTTATTTCACCGTCGAGCGCAGGAGCCGGAACCACTGTTTCTATCAGCGGTATCAATTTTGATCAGATTAGCTCAGTCAAGTTTGGAGGAGTGGAGGCCAGTTCGTTCAAGGTACTTTCACCAACAAGCATTGAGGCTGTGCTGGCTGAAGGAGCTTCTGGCTCGGTGACCGTAACAAATATTGGTGGAACAGCTGAATTAAAAGGCTTTACCTTTATTCCTCTACCGACAATTTCCGCTGTGGATCCGGTTCTTGGTGGCAAAGGCGCTGAAATTAATATTTATGGTACAAATTTTTCAACAACCCGTTCTGTCAGTATTGGAAATAAGTTGGTTGCTTCCTTTAAGGTACTTTCAGCAACCCATATTATAGCTTTTGTGGCAGATGGAGCCAGCGATGGAAGGATAGTAGTTTCTACTCTTGGAGGATCTGCCTCATTTGATGGTTTTCGTTTTGTTTTACCCCCGCTTATCACTTCATTTCTCCCACAGGAAGCCATTGCAGGGGTTGATGTTCTGATTACCGGAGCGAATCTTGGAGATGTAAAGGGAGTTTCTTTTGGGGGTAAGGCAGCAGCATCTTTTACAATTCTCTCCTCAACAAGTATATCAGCAGTGGTTGCAGCAGGTTCAGCGAGCGGTAATATCAGTCTTACAAGTCCCGGAGGGCAGGCTATGAAAGAAGGTTTTACCTTTATATACAGACTACCAACGAATAATTTTAGTATTTCGGTTACCGGACTTAGCTGTCGCGGGACAATGAATGGGAGTATCAACATAAGAGCTCAGCAAACCCTGAATTATACAGCAACCATAACAGGTAACGGACAGAATAACCGTTATGATTTTTCAAATACACTGGAAGTAAAAAATCTATCGCCTGGTACTTATCAGGTATGTTTTACAATTGTAACAGAAAGTACATTTAAACAGTGTTTTGAGATTGTTGTATCTCAACCGAAGGACCTTGCTTTGTATTCTTTAGTAGATAGGCAGGAGAATAAACTGAATTTAAGACTCGAAGGCTCGGATATCTATTTTGTGGAACTGAACGGCAAATTGACCAAAACCTCAATGAGTGAGTTACAGTTGAGTTTAAAGACTGGGCTGAATAAAGTTAAAGTGTACACTGATAAGCAATGTCAGGGTATGATAGAACGATCATTCTTTGTGGATGCTGTACAAGTTTATCCCAATCCTTTTGATACGGAACTTAACCTGATTTTAGGTTCGGAATATCAGGGTGCCATTAAGGTTGGGATTTCGGATATGGGAGGGAGGATCATCTATTCAAAAAATCATCAGTCGGACGGCGGCTTGCTGAAACTAAATCTGGAAGATTTGCCGCAAGGGTCATACCTGCTGGAGGTCTCATCGCGGGAACATCGTACTGTGCTTAAAATTTTGAGGAGGTGATGGGGTAGGGAATCAGACTTACGAATTTACCCAGCCACTATGCATTTAAATTCGTCAGTCGCTAATTCAGCATGCGACTGACGAGATCTACTTTCAAACCGCCCGGGTGATTTCGCAATTCTGAATAGATACTTTATTTCACTTAGCCTTCAACTCATCCACCAGATTCCGTTCATCCTGAAGTTCGCGGGCGAGCTTGCGTTGCTTTTCGGCAGCATTACTTTTATATTCCCGGAATTCGGTACTGAGTTCCTCGTAGCGTTTAATTTGTTCTTTTACTTCCTGCACTGAGCTGCGGCTACGGTAGATTACAAACACAATTCCAGCCATTAGTAAAAAGATCAATAACCAGAGGAGGGTATTATCACTAACATTGCTGAGTTTTTTGATGGGGGAGTTTGCTTCTTTTAAATCCGTAATCTCTGCCTGAAGGATCGGAATTTCTGCTAAACCTTTTTGTAATTGAGCTTTGCTATCTGCAGCAATTTTTCTTTCCTTTTTCAGACTATCATTTACATTCTTCCAAAGTTGTTCAATTTTAGTTTTGCGGACGTTTTTATAGATCTTGTAAGAACCCGATTTGATTACTACTTCCTGATATTGTTGAGCCAGTGTGCTATCAGATACCTGGGCACTGGCAGTTCTGCTAAAAAAGATAAGTACTAAAGTGATCGTTAAAAGGCTGATATTCTTCATATATTGCATTTAGTATTTTCAAAAATACATAAATGATTAGGAAATTAACAAATGAGC
>CAMBFY010000192.1 GCA_945865415.1 Sphingobacterium thalpophilum | reverse complement strand
TTTTGTTATTCGGTTTTAATTAGGATTGCGGAGTAGAAACCAATACTTTTTTTGTTTTTGTTGTATTTCGGGCTTCATGACCCTGAGGTTCCGGTCCTGCCTGCTGCAGGCAGGATCAATCCTGTTTTCATTGTGTTTGAAATCAAGGTATAAGTTAAATAGCAAATCCATTTTTTTGCGTCATAAATTTAATTTCAGGAAAATATTTTTAAACAGGATAAGATTATTCAATTTTATAAAATATTCTTGTTTTTTATTTAACATACAACTCATCAATATATTTTTTTCGTATATTTTATTATAATATGACTAAAATAGCCATTCGTCCATGGGAACCTAATGATGCCGATTGGCTATCCCAGAACTTCAATAATCAACATATTTGGAATAATTTAAGAGATTATATTCCACATCCCTATTCCGTTGAGGTTGCCGAAAATTTTATTTCTGAACAGCAGGAATTAAATCCTACACAAAACTTTCTTATTACCAATGATTCTGAAAGAGTTGGAGGTATAGGTATTACTTTCCAAGAAGATATTTACAGGATGAATGTAGAGCTAGGCTACTGGATTTCAGAACCCAATTGGGGGAATGGATTTGCCACTGAAGCGGTTTGTACAATGGTGGATTATGTGTTTGAGTCTTTTGCCATAAACAGAATTGTAGCCGAGGTATTTGAATACAATCGTTCAAGTATGCGGGTATTGGAAAAAAACGGATTTGCATTAGAAAATGTGGCTAGGAAAGGCATTATTAAAAACAATATTTTACTGGATAATTATATCTGGGTTAAACAAAAAATTTATTAATACTTATGATCAAGAAAAATATTGCCACAAACGAATTGGGGTTTGTTTTTAACCCATCCACCGGTGATTCTTTTACAAGCAATCCAATTGCGGCGCAAATTCTGCAATGGATGAGAGAGCAACATGATATTGCTGAGATAAAAAAACGATTATTAATGCACTATGATGTAGCATCTTCTGTTGCCGAAAAAGATTTAGATGATTTTATTGCTTCATTAAAAGAGTTCAATTTATTGGCCTAATTAAAGATTAATTCAACATGAGAGAAAATCCCCTTGTGATAGCTGTTACAGGTTTAAATGCCATTGATAGCCCTGGGCCTGGCGTAGCGGTTATCAGAGCCATTCGTGAAGGTATTGGTCAGCCTGTTCGAATTATTGGCTTAGCCTATGAAAACCTGGAGCCAGGAATTTATATGGATGGTATATGCGACAAGACATATCTAATTTCATATCCCATTGCCGGCGAAGAAAAATTGTTTAACGTTATTAACGATATTAATACTCGTGAAAAAATAGATGTTATCATTCCAAATTTCGATGCAGAAATCCCCAATTTTATTAAAATTGAAAAAAGGCTATTGGAAATTGGCGTTAAAATGTTTATTCCTACATCTGAAATGTTTGAGGCACGAGATAAGCAAAAACTATTTGATTTTGGAAAGCAATTTGGTTTATTAGTGCCCAGGGATAAGGTAATTTATCAGATAGGTGAATTATCTTCTGTGGCCGAAGAATTTGGATACCCTTTAGTTGTAAAAGGCAGATTTTATGAAGCTGTTGTTGTTCATACGCTTGACCAAGCGCAGAAAGCTTTTTATAAGATTAGTGCTAAATGGGGCATGCCCATTATTGTTCAGGAGTTTATCCAAGGAACCGAAATAAATATTGCTGCTTTGGGCGATGGTGAAGGGAACGCCCTTAGCATTATTCCAATGAGAAAATTATTCATAACGGATAAAGGTAAAGCTTGGGCAGGCATAACCATTGAAGATGAGGCATTACTTGAGTTAGCACGTCAGTTCATGACTGCTACAAAATGGAGAGGAGGAATGGAATTGGAAATTATGCGTACAGCTAAAAACGACTTGTACATTATGGAAATAAATCCTCGTTTCCCAGCCTGGATTTATTTAAGTGTAGGTGCCGGCCAAAACCAGCCAGCTTCATTAGTAAAATTGGCATTAGGCGAAATAGTTTTACCATTTTCGAACTACGATGCGGGTAAATTATTTATCCGCTATTCATGGGATATGATTGTAAACGTTTCCGATTTTCAACAATTCACTGCATTAGGACAATTATAAATAGTATGGAGAAACTAAAATACGAAAGGCCATTCATAAAAAAGATGGTAGTGGGAATGCTGGAGAAGTCAGGAACACCTTCTTCATCGCAACCGGTAACACATATTGATGGGGTGTCTGTAAAAGGGTTGATAGCTCAATATGGATCACCCGTATTTGTAATGAGCGAAACGCAAATACGTTCTAATTATCAATCAGCAGTTCAGGCGTTCTCTACTCGCTATCCGAAAGTACAATTTGCTTGGAGTTACAAAACGCATTACAATAATGCTATTTGTAGAATTTTTCACCAGGAAGGAAGTTGGGCCGAGGTAGTAAGTGGTTTTGAATATCGTAAAGCACTAAGCAATGGTGTTTCCGGTTCCAAAATCATTTTCAATGGCCCAGATAAATCTGATGAGGATCTTAGGTTGGCTGTTGTTAATGGTTCAATGATTCATATCGATCATCTTGAAGAATTATATGCACTAACTGCACTATGTAAAGAACTCTCAAAAAAAGCACAGGTGGCTATTCGTGTAAATATGGACACGGGAGTATATCCTATTTGGGATCGCTTCGGTTTCAACTTTGAAAATGGTCAAGCTTGGACGGCATTAGAAAAAATTAATGCATCAGAGTTTTTAGAGCTAACTGGTTTACACACCCATATAGGCACCTATATGCTTAGTAGCAAGGCTTATTCTATTGCCACTAACAAATTAACTACGCTTGCTAAGCGATGTAAGGATGAGTTTGGAACAATTATTCAATATATTGATTTAGGTGGGGGTTTCCCCAGTGCCAATCCATTGAAAGGAAATTTTGGAGTAGTTAATATTCCAACTATAGATGAATTTGCTGATGCGATTACAGAAGGTCTACTTCAGGCTAATTTTTCAAGATCTGAATTACCTCTGCTTATTCTTGAATCAGGAAGAGCATTAGTCGACGATGCCGGATTTTTGCTTGGAACAGTATTGGCAAGTAAAAAACTGAGCGATGGAAGAAAAGCCACAATTATGGACTTTGGAGTGAATATTATGTTCACCTCGTTTTGGTATGATCACAAAATAAGTCCGGCTCAAGAAGCTTCTGACTATCAAGAGGATGTGGTATTATATGGACCTCTTTGCATGAATATTGATATTATACGTGATTATATTTGCTTGCCATTATTGAATAGAGGCGATCATGTAGTAGTACATCGGGTTGGAGCCTATAATATGACACAGTGGATGCAGTTTATTGCAATGCGCCCGGCAATAGTGCTCATTGATTGCAATGGCGATACGCATATAATCAGAAAAAAAGAGGACCTTGCTTATTTGGAAATGCCAGATCAGATACCTTCACACTTGCAATCTATAGTAAGGCCTTGATGAAAGGATTTTCAACTATTGAACTAAAGCAACTGGCCATTGAAGCTCTGAATAGTTATTCAATGCTTCTTTTTTCTACCAACTCTAGGGTAGGAGGTGCATTACTCATTGTTACTTTCTTTAGTCCCTTTGCTGGGTTGGTAGGCCTTATTTCAGTATTGATTTCAATAATGCTTGGTCGAATTGCAAATTTTGATAAGTTGCTGAATCAGCCAGGACTATTTCACTTTAATGCCATTTGGATTGGATTGGGCATGGCAACCTTTTACAACAGTGGCTTTGCATTTTGGTTATTACTTTTTTTAGCTGTATTCTTTTCGCTTTTACTTTCAATTTGGTTTGCTGAAAGGCTATTTCCTAGAGGTCTTCCTTTTTTAGCACTTCCTTTTATTCTTAGTTTTTGGGTAGTAATACTTGTGTCTAGAGAGCTCAGCGCTATTGATCTTACTACACGAAATATTTACTGGTTAAATAACATGTATGCCATTGGGGATAGCCATTTAATAAACTTTATTCTATTTTTTGAGAATCTACCCTTGCATCCACTAGTGCTAATTTTTTTTAAATCACTAAGTTCACTTTTATTTCAGGAGAATGTTTTCTCTGGCATTATCCTTTCGCTGATACTGCTTTTTCATAGTCGTATTTCTTTTCTGTTGGTTGTTCTTGGCTATATCATTTCAATTTTATTCAATAATGTGGTCTATGCCAATGATTATGGCCTTAACTATTATTTTATTGGGAGTAATTTTATTATGGTAGCACTTGCCATCGGAAGTTTCTTTACAATACCTTCAGTTTATTCATTCTTTTGGTCGATGCTAGCGGTTCCTTTATCATTTCTGATGGTTATTGCGCTGGGCAAATTAACAGCGCTATTAAATCTTCCTGTTTACTCATTGCCATTTTGCGTTGTGACCATATTAATAGTTCATTTTTTTAATGTCAGCAAAAATAGAGGAAGGGTAGTGATTACTCCACTACAGTTTTACTCACCTGAAAAAAATCTCTATAATTATCTGAATGCAAAAAAACGTTTTTTTTATGATCAGTATTTTCGGCTTCAACTTCCATTCCTTGGCGAATGGATTGTTACCCAGGGTTATGATGGTGAAATTACACATAAAGGAGAATGGGCTAAAGCATTAGATTTTGTTATAGTTGATGGCCAAATGAAGACCTATTCTAAACCTGGTTTGGAGCCCGATAATTTTTATTGTTACAATAAACCTGTTTTAGCACCTGCAGAGGGCTATGTGCAGGAGGTAGTTGAAAATGTAGAAGACAATGAGGTTGGCACAATAAATAGAAAGGAAAACTGGGGCAATTCTATAGTGATTAAACATTTTGAGGGGCTATATACTAAAATGTCACATTTGCGTAAGCATTCAATAAAGGTCAAAGTAGGTGATTATGTTAAACAGGGTGATATAATTGCTGCCTGTGGTAACTCTGGTCGCTCTCCAGAGCCGCATTTGCATTTTCAAGTTCAGTCTACTCCTTATATTGGAAGTAAAACTATGGCTTATCCCATGAGTACTTATTCTATCAAATCAAATGGTAAAGTACAAGTAATGGAGTATGCAGTACCTACTGAAACTAATAGACTAAGTAATCTTACTATTCATTCTGATTTAGATGCTGCATTTAATTTTCAGCCTGGATTTAGAATGAATGTGCACCAAGAAGGAATGGCTACTGATGCCAACTGGGAAGTGTATACCGATGCCTATAATAAAACTTATCTCTATTGTCATTTGACCAAATCGCTTGCATATTTTACTCGCGCCCTCCATTTTTTCTATTTCAATTCATTTTATGGAGATCATACCAGTTTGCTTTATAAATTTTATGTGAGTGCTTACAAAATTGCGCTGTTCGTTGAGCCTAATCATTTGGTTAAAGACGAGTTTCCTCTTCAATT
>CAMBFY010000191.1 GCA_945865415.1 Sphingobacterium thalpophilum | reverse complement strand
TCGTAATCCCAATAATCACTTACTAATTCAGGTTTGTACAAATTGAAAAAAAAATTCTTGTCCATAAATTCTATTATCTTTTCCATAATTCTTTATCATTTACAAAATAAAATATATTATTGCTGACTATAAAATAAAAAATTAAACATACAATTATAGATTGTAAGCTTACCTATTTTTCGTGCCAATCAAAAGTAGAATTTTCAATTTAACAATTCCTCCAATAAATAAATTGGAGTTTTGTTATTTGAAGACTCATGTGGTCGATTATATTTTATTATTAATTTTTCTCGGTATATAGTTGCAACCTAACACGTTTCGCGGCTTTTAGTAATACCACACCAGAGTTCTGGCTTCAGGTGCAGGACAGCCACGATCTATTCCGTGCCAAAAGTAAGGTAGATACCAAGAATATTCGTGTGTTCTGGAAAGCGGCAGTAGTATAAGATTTCATCTGATTCGCAGTTGGGCAAGAAGCTACAAAACTTATAGCGCAAAATTGATAAGTTTAAATCAGCGATTAAACGCTGATCAGATAGGAAATGGTTAGAGATTTGTAAAGTAGCCATATACCTATTGGTAATATAATTATGCATTGTTCGTACCGATAGCTACAACTGTGCGTAGTTTTAGTGCAGCTTTTATACTAATATACTCATGCTAAAAGTAGCTAAGATACCTGGTAAGAACTGGTAAAATGCAAAACTAACCACAGCATTTTATACTTATCATTCACAATACAGCAGAGTGAAAATTACAAGGTATTCGTCAATAAAAATTATTGATAAAGAATAAAAAATCATTAAATTGCTTTCAATAGGATTATTTACTTTAACAATTTAAATGTATTAAAATGAGATTATTATTATTTTTCACCTTATTGCTAGGTACCCTGGCTGCTCAAGCTCAGGAGGTTAAAACACAAAACTTCAACGAATGGAGAATTGTAACTGTTGTTGAATCTATCATACCCATGGGGCTAGGTAGATCCAGAATGATCGAAAACATGACTGATGTCAATACCGAAGATTTTAGAACCAGTCGCGTTAATGGCAAACAATCATCCCAGCGTACAATAAGCAGAAAAGAATTAAAAGTGGACAAATTTGATGAAGCTAAACTTCTTAATTTTTTCAGCGCTGCAGGAATTAATTTTCAGAATATTGCTTCAAATGATGCAATGATCGCTGCACGTATCATGGAGTTGGAATCTGAAGGATATACCTTGGCTTATGTCAGTAGTGCGGTAGAAAGCTATGCAGGTAAACAAGACGAAAATGGTATCTTCATTTCTAGAATGTACTTTAAAAAGAGTGTTCCGATGAAGTAAACGCCAATCTGATGGGTTTCTTTGTTAAGCTAGTCTGAAGGTACTTCTTGCTGGTATGAACCCATAAATTTGACTGTTTCTCTTGAAAGGCTTTAATTATTTTTTACTATTTGAAAATAAAAGGTATTTCCATTTGCTTGGTTTTGTGAACTTATTTTTTATTCATCAGGTTAAAAGAATTTGTCCGATAGATTAAAAGGCTCGTCAGTACTGACTTATATCTCTTAATAGCACCTAAAAATACAGGTTCTTTTAAAAGTATCGGGTCTCTAATGAGCCTTTTAAATTACAATGCCAATAGGCTATTCTAATTCTTTCATTTACATTAAAATCCTTATTTTTAGGTACTTAGTGGAAATTAAGCTCTGAAAAGTAAACTCGGATTTATCAAATACAGGATTCAGGAGTTCGAAGACTGGATTCGCGCAGTGAGTTTGGCAGGTAAAGTGCTACACATTCAGCAACAACCTACTTTTAATTCAAATTATTCTCTTTTTAAGGGCAATAATCATTTTGAGCTTCAGCCTTCAATATCCGAGCTTATTTTATGAAGAAAATTCTATCCATTGCCTGATTATCAGTTTTATTGATGTTGATTAAGGGGGTGGCTAAGCTGCCACCCGGATTAATTTTAAATGTCAAATGATCGAGTTGCCGGACTGTCCTTACCAATGAAAAACAGCTTCGGGTTAAATAAACCTTGCCGCAGGAGGTCCCAACTTTCCATTAAATGGTATTGACTATTATTATTATTTATATTTAGCCATTTCAACCAGTTTTCTAAAAAATGAGCATAATCAATAAAAAATTCCTGTCTTGCATATTTTTATATTGCTTTTCCTATGCAGGTTTTGCACAAGGGCCCCAGAATTTAAGTTTTGAAACCATTCCAGGAACAAAAGCCCGCAATATTATTTTCATTCTTTCTGATGATCATCGCTATGATTTTATGGGTTTTACCGGTAAAGTTCCGGGATTAAAGACTCCAAACCTGGATCGAATGGCAAATGAAGGCGCTCATTTTCAGAATGCCTTTGTCAGTACAGCACTTTGCTCTCCTAGCAGGGCTTCTATCTTAACCGGACAATATGCGCATACGCATACAGTAGTGGATAATCAGGCATCTGCACCTTCTTCGCTGATTTATTTTCCACAATACTTACAAAAGGCAGGTTACCAGACTTCCTTTTTCGGGAAATGGCATATGGGTGGTGGCGGTGCTGATCCACGTCCTGGCTTTAACCGCTGGGTAAGCTTTGCGGGTCAGGGGGATTATTATAATCCCAAGATCAATATCGATGGCAAAATGACAAATTATACAGACAGTTCTTATGTCACTGATATACTTACTGATTTAACTCTTGAATGGCTTGACAAGCGCGATAAGAACAAACCTTTTTTTGTTTATCTGTCGCACAAAGCGGTGCATGCCGATTTTTATCCGGCGAAAAGGGACAAGGGGAAATATAAGAATGTCAGGATTCAATATCCTGTTTCTATGTTTTCTACGGCAGGCAAGGATAGCAAGCGATTTAATCGTGGTGATCAGGCAGATTCAAGTGCTTATTTATTCAATTATAAGGACATCCCACAATGGGTGAGGGCACAGCGCTATAGCTGGCATGGAGTTGATTTCATGTATCATGGGCAAACCGATTTCGATAAATTTTATGTGGATTATCTGGAAACTTTAATGGGGATAGACAATAGTGTGGGTAGAGTGCTTGATTATCTGAAAATAAATGGATTGGATAAGGAAACTCTTATTATTTACATGGGAGATAATGGGTTTTCATTTGGTGAACATGGCTTGATTGATAAGCGTCATGCCTATGAAGAGTCGATGCGGGTACCTTTACTTGCCCGCTCTCCTGCACTGATCAAAGCGGGAACTAAGGTAAAAGAAATGATCTTGAACGTTGATATTGCCCCAAGTATTTTAGAATTGGCAGGTGTAAAGAAGCCAAATCAAATGCAGGGGACTTCCTTTTTACCTTTGATGAAAGGGAATACCGTACAGAACTGGAGGAAGGAAGTGTTTTATGAATATTACTTTGAGAATCCTTTTCCGCAAACACCTACGCAATATGCGGTAAGAACAGACCGATATAAGTTTATCCGTACTCAGGGAGTTTGGGATATAAATCAGCTTTACGACCTTCAGCTGGATCCTTATGAATTGAATAATCTGATCCGTAAACCTGAAATGCAGGAACAGGCTAAGGATTTGAATAAAAGATTATGGGATTGGCTTTCGGATTCGCAAGGTTTGTATATTCCATTAAAGCCAATTGAGGATAAAAAGTTTGATCATATTTATAGGGGAACCTGGTGATAGTACCAGCCTTCCTGCTCTTAAAACCCTCTCCGCCTTGGGCGGAGGGCTGTACTAAACTTGAAACCAGCTTTCTTTACGGAGGGTAAGGCCCCTAAGAAGCTGTCCTATTGAAGCGAAAATCATTCTCATGGCAATGAGATCCTTCGTCGCCTCACCTCATTATTAAATTAAGGAAATCCGTAGGCTCCTCTGGATGACAGTTAAAGATGTGTCTGAGTTTTTAAACCTTCTCCTTCGGAGAGGGCAGAACAAATTCAAAACTAGAAGTTCCGTACTCAGGGTGAGGCCCCCTAATAGGCTTTTATGACAGCAAAAACAGAATTATAATACCTTTCCCGCCTGTCGATTATTTCTACCCACTTTCTTTTGCAGGTCATCACCCAGATCTTCCCTTGCCAGATCAGCTATTGTTTTTAGTTCTTTGACGATTTCCGGAAAATAGGCCTGAACATCATATCGTTCACCAGGATCTCTGCGAAGGTCGTAAAGTGCCTCTTTCATGATCACATTTTCAGGTGATGCACCCGGGAAACCGTCAACACCAGGTGCTTGATCGAGATAGGATCGGGAAGGGTGCTCAAAAACTAGTTTCCAGTGATCACGACGCACAGCCTCCAAGGAATTTTTGCGGTAATAATATAAAAAATTCTTTCTTGGACTTGCCTGAAGGTCACCTTTTAAGATCTGACCAAGGTCGATTCCATCAATTTTTTTATCGGGAAGCGGTGCTCCGGCCAGTTTAGAAATGGTAGGTAAAAGATCAATAGTAGAAGCCAACTGGTTAGATACCAATCCGCCGGGAATGGTGCCCTTCCACCTTATTATAAACGGTACTCTTTGTCCTCCTTCGAAAGAAGTACCCTTACCCTCTCTTAAACCAGCGGTGTTTCCTGCATGGTTGCCGAAATTTAACCAGGGTCCGTTATCACTTGTGAAAATGATCATGGTGTTTTTTTCGAGTCCTTCTTTTTTAAGCGCATCTATGATTCTTCCTACATGATGGTCAAGCTCTTGAATGACATCACCATACAGTCCCTGCTTACTCTTACCCCTGAATGCTGCAGAGGCATTGATTGGAACATGCGGCATAGGATGCGGAATATAGGCAAAGAAGGATTTCTTTTTATTTCTGTGAATAAAACTGATGGCCTCGTCTGTTAACCTGCTGGTTAGGAGAGCCTGATCTTCAAGTGTACTGATCGTATCAACAGGTACAGAATTTCGGATCAAAGGTAGAGGAGGAAACCGATTTTTATTGGTGCCGGATTTTGAGGGTTGACCGTCATAATTAACCGGCCACATATCATTTGAGTAAGGAATTCCCAGGTATTCATCAAAACCCTGATTGAGAGGCAGAAATTCCGGGGAATCACCCAAATGCCATTTGCCGAATATACCTGTAGCATAATCTTTCTGTTTAAGGAGGTCTGCAATTGTCATCTCTTCTCTGGCCAGACCGATGGGTGAGGCTGGAAATAAGGCTCCTGAGATCCCTACACGGTTGGGATAGCATCCTGTCAGTATGGCTGCACGTGAGGCGCTGCAAACAGCTTGTGCCGATAGAAAATTAGTGAAGCGAATGCCTTCGGAGGCTAATCGGTCAATATTAGGAGTATGTATATCAAGGGCTCCATAACAAGAAAGATCTCCATAACCCAGATCATCCATAAAGATCAAAATGATATTAGGGCCAGCAGGCGCCACACTTTTAACCGGGGTACTGGATTGATTCAGTGT
>CAMBFY010000190.1 GCA_945865415.1 Sphingobacterium thalpophilum | reverse complement strand
GGTCTTGCTTCTTGGTTTTTGACTAACTTGTAAATTGCCTATTTCCATACCTTAATTCTCCTCTGCCCAATTCATCCTGTCTGCCACAGCATATTTCCATGGAGCACCATTATTCTCTACATTTCCGAACATCGCATTTATACTCGCCGGGGCTTGTGATTCTTCCATCACCGCAAATCTTCGTAGTTCAACAATAATAGAAAGCGGATCAATATTTACGGGACAAGCATCAGTACATGCATTGCAGGTAGTGCAAGCCCAGATTTCTTCTCTGGAAATATAGCTGTCTAACAGAGATTTTCCATCCTGATATTCCTTGCCATGTTTATCAATATTTTTCCCAACTTCCTCCATACGGTCGCGCGTATCCATCATGATCTTGCGCGGTGAAAGAAGTTTTCCTGTATTATTTGCCGGACATACTGAGGTACATCTGCCACATTCGGTGCAGGTATATGCGTCCAACAAACTTTTCCATGATAAGTCGCTGATGTCTTTTGCTCCGAATCGCCCACCTTCAGGTATCGGCTCTGGACTAAAGCTTGGGTCGAGCATCGCCTTTACTTCATTGCTAACCGATGCCATATTTGTTAATTCGCCTTTAGGCTCCAAATTCGAATAATAAGTATTTGGGAAGGCCAAAATGATATGTAAGTGCTTAGAATAAGGGAGGTAATTTAAAAATGCAAAAATACCTATGATGTGGAACCACCAGCAGGATCGTTCAATAGCGATCAAAATGGATTCTGAATCTGGAAGTAGTGGAATCAGAAAATTACTCACTGGGAAGGAACCTGCACTTAGGTAACTTGAAGTCCCCAATTGCTGAAGTTTACTGTCGGCAGCATTCATTGTTAAAAATGCTCCCATTAACAAAACCTCTACAATCAAAATTATATTGGCATCCGATTTTGGCCATTTAACCATTTCTGTACCGCTAAATCGTTTTACGTGTACGATATTCCTTCGTGCAAAGAATACGATAACGCCTATTAAAACCAATGCCGCCAAAACCTCAAAAGAAGCGATCAATAGATTATAAATGCTACCTAATGGTTCTGCAAAGATGCGATGTGTTCCAAAAATTCCATCGATGATGATCTCAAGGACTTCAAGATTGATAACTACAAAACCGATATAAACAAACAAGTGCAGGATAAATGCTATCGGGCGATTCGCCATTTTGGATTGCCCGAATGCAAGCTTCAGCATTACAGTCAATCGCTCAGAGGGCTTGTCTGAACGGTCTTCCGGACGACCCAGCTTAATATTCCGGATAATTTTGCGCAGGTTTATACTGAAAAGTGCGATTGCAGCTGTAGCAATAATCAGAAAAAGGATTTGTAAAACCATATGCTAACAGGTTAATAGGATAAAAATAAACATTATACTTTAATTCAAATACTATGCAAGCATAATATTTTGTTTTTTATTTGTCAATTTAGCTTTTGGATTTTAACTTTATGCTTTCAGCTATTGGAGAGACAATTCCCTTGCTTGCGTACCCGCAATGTCATTATTTAAGGATTGGGAGGTTCCCACTTTCGTGGGAATGACAAATTTGGTTGGCATCAGGAGATTCCAGCCTCCGCTGGAATTGAAATGCGGAAGCTTATCATTTTCCTGTGCAATTCATTCCTATGAAAAACAGGACCGGGTTAAATAAACCTTGCCGGAGGAGGTAGCTTCCGGCAATTGGTAATTTGAAATAAAACCCGGTTTCTTGCCGGAACTACCCTGGAGGAAAGGACTGAACTAAGCTATAGCACGCAGGTATTGCTTTCCAAAATCAAATTATTTAGCTCCATGGCCTGATCTGCATAATTTTTAGCCTATCCTATAAGCTTTCTAATATCAAACTCAGGTTAATCATGTTTAAGATGAAGCAGACAATATTAGTTCCACCAATATGTGAACTTCAGCACCAAGGCGCGATTCCGGATGGCAAAAGGAGAGGGGTAATAATTATCTGTAAATACAAGAAAAAGGTCACTTGCCGGTTTATACCGCCATTGAAAGCGGGTATTGACATTCAGGTTTTTCTGCTGGTTATTGTATTGAATAAATGTGGTTAAAAACAGCTTATTAGTGAATGTGAAATCGGTTCTGGGTCCTACAAGCCATAAATTAGTTTTACCCCAGGGTTTAGGCAGGAGAATATTATTATAGCTGGTACTCAGGGCTATATTAACAAAAGGTTGAAAGCGATAGCCAATATCTGCTGTTAAATTTAATCGGGTACCATCAGCAAAATATCCACCATATTGCCCTGAAAAGGAGTAGGTATAGAGTTTCTGTGGTTTGGAGAAATAATTTGCGCCCCAGGTATTCCATAAATGCTCAGACCCGGTGTTTAAAATACCCTTTCCTGTATTCAGAGGGTCAAATGGTCTGAGCAGACGAATGTAATTATCGGATGTCCACACTTCGAAAGTGCTCTGGTTTCTGTGGGTAAATTTATAGTTGAATGACGTTTCATTGTCTGTCTGACTGAATGCTTTGTTGAAATAACGTGTTGAACTCAAAATCGGGCCATGGTTCAATATTTTACCTGCTTTTGGGAACATTAAATAACTTAGTTTTGGATTCAGTTTGATGTAATTAATACGGGGTACATACCCAACTTCGGCCGTATAATTTTCACCTACATATTCATGCTGCCAGCTCATAAGCCATTTTTTACTGCTGTATTGCAAATTGGCGGCATGCACCAGATCATCACTGTTTTTTACTGGTCCGAATGATTTGACGAACATGGACTTTCCAGTCCACAGATTATTGCTTGATACAAGATTATATTCAAGTCCGACGTTACGGTTGAATGCATTATACACCGGTTTACCGGGCTGTTTGGCCGGGTCATAATTAAGAGATTGTTTATTAACGAACATAAACCGGACATTGGATCGCGAAAAAACCCGGCGCTGCAGGGCAAGCACCGCAAAATTCTGAGCCGGGAGTCCTGTATCATCCACATTCTTGGTCTGCATATCCATTGCTCCAATGCGCCATTTTTTATTCAGGCTTCCACTCAAACGCGCACCAAATTCTATGGGAACCCCTAGTCCTATTCTTCGTGAGAAGAAGGGTCTGATATTTGAATAGCCGAAATTTGCGAAGAGATCCGCATTTTCTAGAAAGAATTGCCGGCGTTCGGGGAAGAATAGTTCAAAACGATCCAGATTGGTTACCTGTTTATCTACTTCAATTTGCGAGAAATCAGGATTTACCGTAAGATCCAGATTTAGTGAACTCGTAATACCAATTTTTGCATCTGCACCAATTTCCCTTTTAAACTTTGCACTTGTATTGTTTTCGTAATTTTTTGTAAATCCACCCAGTACATAAGGTATGACGGATATATTGGTTCCGGCTTCGGGCGGCGGATTATCCCAGATCAGATTCCCGGTATAAGCCAGCGAGGCCACATTAAATTGTCTTGGTATTTTAGCCCAGGCTGATTTTTCGGGAGCCTTAATATCCAATCTGGCGAAATTAATGCCCCAGGTTGTAATACCTTTCTTATAACGGATTGATTTAAAGGGGATAGCGGCCTCAAAGACCCAGCGATCGGCATAATGCTTTACTTCCGAATACCATTTATTATCCCAGCTCAGGTCGTAGCCATTGCTATTGAATATGAGTCCATCCCATTGTGCCCCGGCGGCATTAACGCCAAAGGTAAATCCATTCGTCTGATCGTCAAAAGGATCAACAATAAGTAGAAAATTATCGTTTTTAGTGTATGAAAAATCCCTCCTCAGTGATTCAACGGCATAGGAGGTATTCGGTTTTGGTTCATAACAAACAGCGGAGATATAGAGATTTTCTTTATCATAAGTCATGCGGACGGTAGTTTTAACTTTGGCGAAACTAGTATCCATCGGATTAACCATAAAAAAATTGGCGGCTGAATCCCTTACATTCCAAGCTTCTTCATCTATTAGTCCGTCGATTACTACAGGGAGTTTTGTCTCAGAAATAGTAAGCTTATAAGCATTATTTATTTTCTGGGAATAAAGTTGAGAGCCAGAAATTATGAATAGAAAAAACAGAAATAAATATCTCAAAATACCAACGAGTAAGACTGTAAAATCCTTGCGGGATTATATTTAAAATTAACAAAAAGTGCAGAATCCCGATGATATTTAATTACATAAAATCAATTAATTCGGCCATTTAATGTATTATTTCTGTCACGTGTTTCCTGATATTTTGGCCTATTTTATCAATTGGCAGATCATCAGGGTCTGTACCGAAAGGATCTTCGATGGATTCGGCAATCAGTTCAAGGGAAGCCATAACATAAAAGATAAATGGAACCGCTGCAATTACGAAATAGCCCATAGAAAAGACAAATCCTACTGGGAGTGTAATCACATAAACGAAGATGAATTTTTTAATGAAAGAACTGTAGGACATTGGTATAGGGGTATTTTTTATGCGTTCGCATGCCCCGCATACATCGGTCATTGCATTGAGTTCAGTACTGATTACAATTAATTGATCACCGCTAATATCTCCCTCCCGGTACAGATTATTGCTGCGGTTGAACAACATGGAGGCTACCTGGTTAGGGCCATGTTTTTGTATGTCAAGCGAATCAAATTCCGGATGATCAATTTCGTCAAGCATGAATCGCGTACTATTTGACCGAAGATGAGTAAATAAGGTATCGGCAAATAATGGAATAGCTTTTTTATAGAAACTACGATTCACGTGATCATCAGGCTTAAGATAAGCATTCATCTTGATGGCCAACATTCGGCTTACATTGGTTAGTGTTCCCCATTGTTTGCGGGCTTCCCACCAGCGGTCGTATGCTGTGTTAGTACGAAATACGAGCAGAATTGACATCACAAACCCCAGTAGATTATGTACAATGGTAATGTTTTTAACCCAGCTAACATCGGATAAATTGATGTATTCGAGCTCCAGATAGGCAATGCCTCCGGAATAAACAGCCAGAATAATAATAATTGGAAACAGTTTACGTGCTGTATCAGACTTATGAAGATGAAAGGTAGCGTAGAACCAGTCTTTTGGATTGTAAACGATCATGGTGCAAATTACGGAATTGAATGGGGAATTAGCAAATTAGCAAATCACTAGTGTCCAGTTAAAATAAAATTTCAGATAAAATGGCCATTTACATTGCACGATGTGTATTTTTAAGAGTCTGATACAAAGCAAGCCCCCCTTTAAGTTTAGAATCATTTTTATAGTTTCACTGCCTTGAAATTTGCAAAATTTTACCTAAGCCAACAAGACTGTTCATAGGCTTTGGCCTAAGCACAAAATCTCCGTTAACCTTTTTTCCGCCTCAGCTGGTGCGGCAGGCACAGTCCAGGCCAAAGCATTAGCTTTTATAGCATCAGGTGCAGCGGCGGCATTTATTCGTTTTTCTCTATTATTTTTAAGGTACTCATGGTCTCGTCGTACCTCCTCGGCATGCTACTTT
>CAMBFY010000189.1 GCA_945865415.1 Sphingobacterium thalpophilum | reverse complement strand
TCGTCAACAGGTCTGAAGCCGTCAACACGCATTGCACCTAGAAAATGACCCAGTCCCAAACCAACCGGATTTGATGAAGGTTCCATGAAGGCTACAAAAGGAGGTGCCCACGGACCGTAATTGGCGCCTGAGAGCACCGCAGAAAGAATATCTACCGTTGCGCTTAAACCAAAACCTTTATGGCTGCCATGCTCTCTGTCACTTCCTAAAGGCAAGAGGGAGCCACCCTTCTTTAATTCGTGAGGATCTACTGAAGCTTGTCCATTTGCATCCTGGATCCAGCCTTCAGGAACAGCTTTGCCTGTTCGCTGGGCAATTTCAAGTTTTCCGTTGGCTGCTGCCGAGGTTGCCATGTCTACAATTACTGCCGGATATTTACCGGCTGGAAATGCATAACACATCGGGTTTGTCCCAAGCATTCGTTCATTGGCAAAAGTTGGGGCAACCAGCGGACTCGCATTTGTCATTGCAAATCCGATCATATCTTTTTCAACAGCCATCATGGTATGATATGCAGCAATCCCAAAATGATTGGAATTTCTCACAGATACCCAGCCGGAACCATATTTTTCAGCTTTTTCAATAGCCACTTTCATTGCGAAGGGAGCTACAACCAAACCCAAACCAGAATCCCCGTCAATGGTGGCTGTGCTTGGGGTTTCATGGACTATTTTAATATCCGGTGTAGGATTAATTCGTCCTTTTTCCCAAAGGCGAACATAGCCTGTTAATCTTGCAACACCATGCGAATCTATACCACGCAGATCTGATTTGATAAGTACGTCAGCGGCCAGATCTGCATGTTCTGATGGACAGCCCATTTTAAGAAAAATGGATTTTGTAAAACTACGGAGATTGCTTTCAGTGAAAGTATGATAGGTCATGGAAATAAACTACTCTTCTAATATCGTAAATTTCAAATTTAAGGGCTTGAAGTTCTTAATAAGAGATTTAATAAACCCTTTACCGAACTTTACATAAAATAAACCAAAGTTTTCAGTACGCTCCTGCAAGCCGCCATTGGGGAAAAGCTTTGATTTGATCACATCAATTTGTGTGAGAGCATCTGCGAAATTCCTTTTTTCTGCTTTGATTAGTTTTGCTTCCAGATTTTTAACAGCCTTTTGTAATCTTGACTTTACCGCTTCTGCACTTGGCCCCAAACTTGGGTCTATATTATTGGTCCGCAATTTTATCTTTTCAAAAATGGAATTGAGCTCTTGCCATTCATGCTGTAAATTAAGGGTATGCTCTGTGTGGCTGAGTACCCATTCCTTTTTAAGTTCTTCAGAATTTTTAAAAATATCTTTAAGATCAAGGTCCAACCGGTTTAGTTTTGTTCCTAGATTGAGAGGCGCGAAAATTGCAGAATTCCGTAACAGTAAAACAGGGAAGTCAACTCCGTAATAGTCAAAATTCTGTTTAAGCTGCAGCCAATAAATAATTTCTGCTCCACCACCGATATAGGCAAGATTGGGAAGAATGACTTCTTGATAGAGGGGTCGCATGACTACATTCGGACTAAAACGTTCAGGAAAATTCTGAATCTCTTTGAATAGTTGTTCTTTACTGAAACTAATCTCGGTATTCAATACCAGGTATAAATTATCCTCAAATACAATGCGTTCCCTCAAGCCCTCCATCAGATAGAAGAAATTTATCTCTCTTGGATTTACCTGCGCTTCAATTCCTATTGCTGAAAGTTTTTTATTGGTATCTGTAATCGTCCTGAAGCTATTTTGCCCAATGATATCCTCTGCAATTATACTTGAAAATTCCTTTTTTAACCGTCTGTCGTCTGCATCCAAGATCACCAATCCAAACTCTTCAAAAAGTGAATTGACTAATTGTCTGCTGGCTTCAGCAAGATTTTTATTGCCCTGATATGCTGCGCTTATCAGTCTGCCCAATTCATCGGCATTTTCTGAAACACCCAGAACTGCGAGATATTCCTTGACTGCTTTTTCTATCCCATTGAGGGATAGTCTACCGGTGGCGCCAGCCGCTTCCAATTCCCAGCTGATTTTTTTTTCGGAGATATAGGTATGATTAATCTCAGCAAAATCATGGTCTTCAGTAGCCATCCAGTACACAGGAACAAAATTTTTATCCGGAAACTGAGATTTAAGATCTCTGGCAAGATTGATGGCGGTAACAATCTTAAAAATGAAATATAATGGTCCGGTAAAAAGGTTGAGTTGATGACCAGTACACACGGTAAATGTGTTCTTTTGAAGCAGTAAGCTGATGTTCGCGTCCACTTGCGAATGACATGGATTTGGCAGTTTTGAATACTGTTCCCTCAATACTTCAACAAGAAGCTCCCGGTTTGAATTATTTTTTTTTGAGGCTATTAAGTCGTAAAAACCCTGATTTTCTGGCCTAAATGACTGGAATGAAATTAACTCTGGATCATTATTCAAATAACGAATCAGGCCTTCAGAAAAGCTTCTCGTTTCACTATATTCAATATAACTAGCCTTCATGAAACGAAATTAGGTGAAATTATGAAATTTCATTTTCCTGATCTAAATTTTGACTATCTGACCATAAAGATCGAAATCTTCGGCACGGTCGATTTTTACCTGAACAAAGCTTCCTGGGCTTGCATAACTAATTCGGGTATCAATTAAAACCTCATTATCTACTTCCGGAGAATCATATTCTGTTCTTCCAATTAAATAATTGCCTTCTTTTTTATCAATCAGCACCTTAAAGGTACGTCCAACTTTATCCTGATTAATATCAAATGAAATTTCCTGTTGTATACCCATAATGGTTTCAACACGCTCCTGTTTTACTTCTTCCGGAACATCATCAATAAGTTCGTGAGCATGAGTTTTTTCTTCATGTGAATACGTAAAACAGCCCAGCCGGTCGAAACGGGTTTCTGTCACCCAATCGCTCATTTCTTCAAAATCTTTTTCTGATTCTCCCGGATATCCGCAGATCAGGGTGGTGCGTAGGGCAATGTCAGCAACTTTGTCGCGAATTGAATGCACAAGATCAATTGTTTTCTGTCTGCTTATTCCACGCCTCATAGAGCTCAGCATTGAATCGCTAATATGCTGAAGTGGCATGTCCAGGTAATTGCAGATATTTGAACGCTCGTTCATTACATCCAGAATATCCATCGGGAAACCTGAAGGATAAGCATATTGAAGTCTGATCCATTCAATTCCATCCACATCCGAAAGATTTCGTAACAGATCTGCAAGATTTCTTTTGCTATAAAGGTCGAGACCGTAATAAGTCAGATCCTGAGCAATTAAAATTAGCTCTTTTGTTCCATTTTTTGCAAGGAATTTTGCTTCCCTCACCAGATCTTCAATTGGTTTGGAAACATGTTTTCCACGCATGAGAGGAATTGCACAGAAGGAGCAGGGTCTGTTGCAACCTTCAGCAATTTTAAAATAGGCAAAATGTGAAGGTGTTGTCAGTAGTCGTTCTCCTAAAAGCTCATGCTTGTAATCAGCACCTACTGAACTCAGAAGTTGTTGAAGATCGTTTGTTCCGAAATAAGAATCTACATTTTTGATTTCAGCTTCAAGCTCCGGTTTATAGCGCTCAGAAAGACATCCGGTTACGATAAGCTTTGAGATTTTCCCCTGCTCTTTTAGCTCGCTGTATTGCAGAATAGTATCAATTGATTCCTGTTTTGCATTATCAATAAAACCACAGGTATTGATAACAATAATGTCATCTTCAAAAAGTTTATCTGATTCGTGGACAACGTCCATGTGATTCCCCTTTAGCTGACCCATTAGAACTTCAGAATCATGAATATTTTTTGAACAACCCAGTGTGATGACATTAACTCTTGGTTTTGTCGGATTGGAGGTCTTGCTAACTTTGGTCTTCATTATTTGCTTATTTGCCTATTTAAAAAGGGAGTCGACAAACTCTTTCTTGTTAAATAATTGCAGATGATCTATTCCTTCACCCACACCAATATATTTCACTGGAATTTTAAACTGATCAGATATTCCGATCACGACTCCACCTTTTGCAGTTCCATCCAATTTAGTTAGTGCTAATGCATTTACTTCAGTTGCCTGAGTAAACTGTTTGCATTGTTCAATTGCATTTTGACCGGTTGAGGCATCAAGAACAAGCAAAATCTCATGCGGAGCTCCCGGAACAATTTTTTGCATCACTTGTTTAATCTTGGTTAGCTCGTTCATCAGTGCGATTTTATTATGCAAACGGCCTGCTGTATCAATAATTGCCACATCATCTGCATTTGCAACAGCAGATTGCAGGGTATCAAATGCAACTGATGCAGGGTCTGATCCCATTGGCTGAGCAACGATCCGAACATTTACCCGTTCTGCCCATAGTTTTAACTGATCAACAGCAGCGGCTCTGAATGTGTCTGCGGCACCCAATACAACTTTATTGCCGGAAACCTTCAATTTATGAGCTAGTTTACCAATTGTGGTTGTTTTTCCAACTCCGTTTACACCAACCACCATGATGACATAAGGTTTATGGTCACCGTATTCAAAGTTCCTGAAATCGTTGCTGTTGTTTTCTGAAAGAAGGCTCTGGATCTCAGATCTTAAAAGTTCATTTAACTCAGTAGTATTGATGTATTTTTCACGAGAGACACGGGCCTGAATACGATCAATAATCTTTAAGGTAGTTTGAACCCCTACATCCGAATTGACAAGAATTTCTTCCAGTTCATCAAGTACGTCATCATCAACACTTGATTTACCCACTACGGCCTTGGTAATCTTTGTGAAAAGACCTTCTTTTGTCTTCTCCAGGCTTTTGTTCAGCTCTACCTGTTCCTCAATGTCACTTTCTTTTTTCTTGAAAAAATCAAATACTCCCATTTGCCAAATTTAAGAAATCTACCGGGGCGGATAGCAATATTATAATCAAAAAAGCCACCCAGCGATTGTACGCGGGCGGCTTCAATTTTAATACAATGTGATAATTACTTAGAGGGATTAATTCCCGCAATAGCGTCTTTCACATGATCATTGTGAACGATAATTTCTTTGAATGAGTAAGCACCTGTTTTTGGCGACTTATTCATTGTGATAACTTTTGAATATTCTTTACCAGCACCTGTTTTCAGGGTTGCAACTACTTTCTTTGCCATTTCTGTATATTATTTGTTTGTAAGTTTTAAGTTGTAGGTTTTAAGTTGTAGGTTTTAAGTTGTAGGTTGTAAGTTTTAGGTTCTAAGTTTTAGGTTTTAGGTTGTAAGTCTTAAGTTCTTACATAGAATATTTATTACTTATTACTTGTTACTTATTACTTGTTACTTATTACTTATTACTTATTACTTATAACTTATTACTTATAACTTATTACTTATTACTTATAACTTATTACTTAATTTCTTTGTGTACAGTTACTTTTCTAAGCACAGGGTTGAATTTTTTCAATTCCAAACGCTCTGTAGTGTTCTTTTTATTTTTGGTAGTTACGTAGCGAGACATTCCAGCCATACCACTTTCCTTATGCTCAGTACATTCTAAAATAACCTGAACTCTATTGCCTTTCTT
>CAMBFY010000188.1 GCA_945865415.1 Sphingobacterium thalpophilum | reverse complement strand
AGAAGTTCCATTGGATAATACCAGAACTTTTGATTTTCCTGAAGACGATGATAATCCGGTAATTGAATCTATTCAAAGTACAAGTGATTCTGATAATTCTGTTGATAAAGTTCAGGACTTAAAGGAAGTAAAATCCTCAGAACAGTTAGAACCTAGAAAATTTGATCGCAGGCAAAACCAAAATCCAAACCAAAATCCAAAAACTCAGGAAGCACCTGCGATGAACATGGATTTTGACAATGTTATTGTTAATGAGGGTATTTTGGAGATCATGCCTGACGGATATGGTTTTCTAAGGTCTTCTGATTACAATTATCTTTCATCTCCGGATGATATTTATGTCTCTCAATCTCAGATAAAACTTTTCGGACTTAAAACCGGGGATACTGTTAGGGGAAGTATCCGCCCTCCGAAAGAAGGTGAAAAATATTTTCCTCTGGTAAGAGTTGAGGCCATTAATGGTCGTATTCCTGCCGAAGTACGCGACAGGGTGCCATTTGATTACCTGACTCCTTTATTCCCAACAGAAAAGCTAAACCTGTTTGTAGATACTGCAAATCACTCCACAAGGATCATTGATTTATTTACTCCTATTGGAAAAGGACAACGTGGACTTATTGTGGCTCAGCCCAAAACTGGTAAAACCATGCTTCTGAAGGATGTGGCGAATGCCATTGCTAAAAACCATCCTGAGGTTTACCTGATCATATTGTTAATTGATGAACGTCCTGAAGAGGTTACAGACATGGCTAGAAGTGTGCGTGCCGAAGTAGTTTCTTCAACATTCGACGAACCCGCTGAACGCCACGTTAAAATCGCCAACATCGTCCTTGAAAAAGCCAAGCGTATGGTAGAATGCGGGCACGATGTGGTTATTCTCCTTGATTCCATAACCCGTTTGGCAAGGGCATACAATACGGTTGCTCCAGCTTCTGGTAAAATACTTTCTGGTGGTGTGGATGCGAATGCGCTGCATAAGCCAAAGCGCTTTTTCGGCGCAGCAAGAAATATTGAAGATGGAGGTTCCTTAACTATCCTGGCAACAGCTCTTACCGAAACAGGATCTAAAATGGATGAGGTAATCTTTGAAGAATTTAAAGGAACAGGTAACATGGAATTACAGTTAGACAGAAAGCTATCTAACAAGCGTATTTTCCCTGCTATTGATCTTACAGCTTCCAGCACGCGGCGTGACGACTTGTTACTTGATAAAGACACTTTACAAAGAATCTGGATTTTGCGTAATCACCTGGCTGATATGAATTCGCAGGAGTCGATGGAGTTTTTACAATCGCAAATGCGTGGTACAAAAACCAATGAGGAATTCCTGATTTCAATGAATTCCTAATCTAAATGGATTAGATTTCAAAGTTTAATTATAATCAGCGGTTATACACCTAACTTTAGGAATAAGCTCAATTTCTGATGAAAAAACATATCCCAAATTTCGTTACCTGTCTGAATTTATTCAGCGGCTGTTTGGGAATCGTTTTTGCATTTCAGGGAAATCTGACTTGGGCTTCTTATGCTATAGTGACTGCAGCCATTTTGGATTTTTTTGATGGGATGCTGGCTCGCTTATTAAAAGCCTATTCTGAAATAGGCAAGGAATTAGATTCTCTTGCTGATGTGGTAAGCTTTGGAGTTTTGCCTTCGGTGATTATTTACCATTTATTCGCACTTTCTCCACAGCCAGAATTTGATGCGACATGGTTAAGCCTTTCGGCATTCGTAATTGCTGTTTTTTCGGCCTTAAGACTCGCCAAGTTCAATATTGACACGCGTCAATCCGAAAATTTCATAGGTCTGCCTACCCCGGCTAGTGCACTCTTAATTGCTTCCTTCCCATTGATAATCGCTGAAAGCAATACATATTTTGCAGATTTTATCCTGAATACATGGTTTCTGCTAATTTTCAGTCTGACCATGAGTATGCTTTTGGTAGCTGAAGTACCATTGATTTCCCTTAAGTTTAAAACTCTGGATTTAAAAGAGAATATGCTCAGGTATATCTTAGTTATTACATCTGTACTCCTACTGTTGTTTTTTAAATTTGAGGCAGTTCCGATGATTATTATGGTATATTTTATGATATCCCTGGTTCAGTTCAGGAGACAAAAATAGATCGGATAGCTAATCAGTATTTCAGAGGATCAATTAAAAGAATTAAGGAGATAAAATAGCTGCATTTTTTAAGGATATAAATTCATTAATTGTCAGAAGGTTCCATCTTGAATGACAAATCGTTTGGGAAGGAGATTCAGCAAAGGTTGAAAACTTCTAAACATTTCAACTAAAAGACCCGAAGAGCTTGAATAGACTCTTGAATAGTAACACGATTCAGGGTCACTACATGTAAATCAAAGGTAGATGTGCCGTAATCTGACATATAAAATTAAGAAGGATTTTGAAGACTGGCTTTTACATCAGCTAGTTGTTTATAAAGCTGTGAAGAAATATCCTTAAGTAATGCAAATTTAGGGGGAATAGATTCCAGATTTTTAAGATTTCGGGCATTCTGTTCAATCTCAGCCATGATTTTCCTTGCCGAATCGACACCCATAAAAGCCAGAGAAGGTTTAATTTTATGTGCTATTTCAGCTACCCTGCTCCAGTTTGATTCATTTATAAACTGATCAAGCTCTTCAAAATATACTGGAGTTTGAGCAATAAATAAGTCAATCATTTCAATCATAAACTCATCACTACAATTTACAACATCCTGAAGGTATGACAAATCTACCTTGAAACCGCCTTTATCCATTTGTAAAAATTATTTCAAAATAAGATCCTAAAATAGCTTTTTTACAAACAAATCGTCCGATAATTCAAAAAATAATTCCTGCATAGTTTTTTTCAATACGGGATGAACAAATTCAGGGGCGATTTCATTCAATGGCATGAGGCAAAATCTTCTGAAAGCTAAAAAAGGATGAGGTATGCTCAGTTCAGGTTCATTGACTATTTGTTGACCATAAAGCAATATATCAATATCTATAACTCTGGATCCCCATTTTTCAATCCGTTTACGACCTAATTTAATTTCTATATTTAAAACTCCTGTTAATAAATCCTTTGGGTTGAGGTTTGTTTTTAATTCAATAACCTGATTTAAGAAGTCAGGTTGGTCATGCTTCCCCCAGGAGGCTGTTTCATACAATGATGAACTTATTTCAATTATTCCTAATGTTACACTTATTTCAGAAATTGCAGATGCAATATATTTTTTCCTGTCACCAAGATTACTACCGAGCAAAATGTAACTTGTATTCATTTAATTTGGGGCTCTTTGTAACAATTTACAAAAATCCATATCTGTTATTTATATATTTGCATAGATAATATATTTGTCCATAGTATGAAAGAGTTTTTCAAATTTGTTTTCGCTTCGATGGTAGGTTTTATACTATCGTTTTTCGTTGTTTTTATTCTACTGATTGCTATTGTTGCTTCCATAGTTTCGTCCGCAGGAAGCGAAGGAAAAGTAAGTCCGATATCAAACAGTATTTTGCACGTAAGTCTGGATTATCCAATTAAAGAAAGGACAGATAAAAATCCATTTGCTGAATTCGGTCTGATGGGTTTTGACAGTAAAGAAACGCTTGGCCTTAATGAGATCCTTGAAAATTTGGAAAAGGCAAAGAAAGATGAGTATATCAAAGGGATATTTCTCGATGTGTCTTCATTAGCTGCTGGTTTTGCCACCATTGAAGAGGTAAGAAATGCGCTTATTGATTTCAAAAAAAGCGGAAAATTCATTATAGCTTACAGCGAGGTTTACACTCAGAGCGCATATTACCTGGCTTCTGTTGCAGATAAGGTTTATATGAATCCGGAAGGTATGATCGATTTCAGAGGATTGAGTACTGAGCTGATGTTTTTTAAGGGTTCTCTTGAAAAACTTGATATTGAAGCCCAAATTATCAAAGTTGGAACATATAAAAGTGCTGTTGAGCCATTCATTCTTGATAAAATGAGTGAGCCAAATCGTCAGCAGGTAAATTCCTTTTTAGGATCAATGTACGATCACTTCCTGACTGAAATCTCAAAAAGCAGAAAAATTCCTAAAAGCACATTATTTACTTTGGCTGACAGTGCCAAAGTAAGAAATCCAAAGGATGCGTTGGTTTATAAAATGATCGACGGACTTAAATATAAAGATGAAGTTCTTGATGAATTGAAATCAAAATCAGGGATGGAAAAGAAAAAAGAACTAAAATCAGTTACTATTGAAGAATATGCTCCAGCTCCTGAAGAAAATTCATCAGGCTCATCAGATCGTATCGCAATTGTTTACGCAAATGGAGAAATTATCAGTGGAGAAGGAAATGATGAATCAATAGGTTCTGACCGGATTTCAAGAGCGATCAGAAAGGCGCGCCTGGATGCCAAAGTAAAGGCAATTGTACTCAGGGTAAATTCACCGGGTGGAAGTGCCCTTGCTTCGGATGTTATCTGGCGAGAAATGGTTTTAGCCAAAAAATCTAAACCAGTGATTGTTTCCATGGGGGATGTTGCAGCTTCTGGTGGATATTATATTGCCTGCGCAGCGGATTCAATTTTTGCACAGCCAAACACGATTACAGGCTCTATTGGTGTTTTTGGAATAATTCCAAATATGCAGAAGTTCTTTAAAAATAAGCTGGGAATCACATTTGACGGAGTTAAAACCGGGAAGTATGCTGACCTTGGAAATGTTAGTCGACCACTAACCGATGCTGAGAAAATGATTTTTCAGCAGGAAGTAAATAAAGTCTACAGTACTTTCACACAGAAAGTAGCTGATGGACGAAAAAAATCAAAGTCTTACATCGACAGTATTGGGCAGGGAAGAGTTTGGAGTGGAACAGAAGCCCTTCAAAATGGTCTGGTTGACAGACTCGGAAATATTAACGATGCGATTGCTTCTGCTGCGAAGAAAGCGAAATTAAAAGATTTTAAAATTGTAAGTTACCCTGATCAGATTGACCCAATTAAATCTTTGTTTGAAAATTCAGGTGATAAAATCAAAAGTTATTTTATGAAAGGTGAATTAGGTAATCAATATATTTATTATGAACAAATGCAGTCTGCGATAAACCTATCAGGTGTTCAGGCGCGTATCCCTTACAACATTGAGGTGAAATAAGTTTATAGTATACACAATCATTTTAAAAAATAATCAAACCCTTCCCTTTTCAGGGAAGGGTTGTTTATTTTTGAGCCTTTAGCTTTATGGAAAACAAAACTATCGCACGGACTTTAAGATTATTGAGCCAGTTAATGGAACTTCATCAAGAAAATCCATTCAAGGTAAGATCTGTAGCGAATGCGGCGTTTAAAGTTGATAAGCTTCCTTATCCAATAGCCTCTAAAACGCTGGATGAAATTGAACAAGTTGACGGACTCGGAAAAAGTATTGCCGGCAAAATATCGGAACTTGTACAATCAAATACCCTTACAGAACTCAAGGATCTGCTAAGTCAAACTCCTCCGGGAATAGTTGAAATGATGCGTATTAAAGGCCTTGGCCCTAAAAAAATCCT
>CAMBFY010000187.1 GCA_945865415.1 Sphingobacterium thalpophilum | reverse complement strand
CTCGTATTTATTGCAGCAACACCCGATGAAAAGATCAGGGCATTTGATAAGAATTCAGGTAAAATGGTGTGGGAGTCGAAATTACCGGCCGCCGGTTTTGCGAGTCCGGCCACTTATATGATCAATGGGAAACAGTTTTTGGTTATAGCCTGTGGCGGAGGGAAATTGGGTGTTAAATCCGGAGATAGCTATGTTGCCTTTGCACTACCTGATTAGGCTATTAATCCGAGTTTAAAAAGAGCATAGAAAATTCCGCTGGTATGCAATGCCTGTCCGAAGGCATTGCTTAATACTAGTTCCTTTAATTTCTCAGGACTAACCAATTCAATGTCAATTTCTTCCCCTTTATCCAGTTTCTGCTCAGCAACCCGTTTACCACCTCTAGCAATAAAACAAAAGGTTTTATTTTTTGCTGTTGCCGGATTGGCATACAGCTCTGAAAGGAATTCAAGCTCCCCAAATTCATAACCCGTTTCTTCGAGTAGTTCCCTTCTAAGAGCATGTTCCGGACTTTCATTTTCTTCTATGCAGCCACCCGGAAGTTCAAGAACCACTTCCTCTGCTGCATGCCGGTATTGCCTAAGAAGAATAACCTGATTATCTTCAGTAAGCGCTACTGCATTCACCCAGTTGGGATACTCAAGGACAAAATAGTCGGGGATAATAGTGCCATCAGGCATCCTGCAGGTATCAACCCGCAAAGTTGCCCAATTTTTTTGAATGATATATTTACTTGAGATCTTCTCCCAATTGAGATGGCTCATGTTTAAACAATTTTCTCACTTTATGCATTTAGCTTTAAGCCTTAAGCTTGGAATTACCAGCTTCCACTTGATCCACCACCACCAAAGCTTCCTCCGCCGAATCCGCCAAAGCCTCCTCCACCGCCACCAAATCCTCCTCCACCGCCTGAAAATCCGCCAAAACCACCACCACTTCCTCTTCCCAATTGTGAGCCCATTAGTAACCACCAGAACGGACTGGCACTACCGCGCCCGCCAATTACTTCACTTCCACCACCGCCACCTTTTTTGATGGCAAGAAGGATGATAATGATCATAATGATTACAAAAATAAATCCGGAACTGTTCTTCTTTACACCTTCTTTTGGAACATCATTTTTATATTCACCTTTAGTGTATGAAATGATAGCGTTTGTACCCTGATCAAGACCAGCAAAGTAATCTCCCGATTTAAAATTGGGTGTAATCTCACTATTGATAATTCTTTTGGTGATGGCATCAGGCAAAGCACCTTCAACACCATAGCCGGTTTGAATCGTTACTTTTCTATCGCCCAGTGATACCAGCAGCAAAACACCATTATTGTTTTTTGCTCCACCAATGCCCCAGTTTTCAGCCAGCCGCACTCCATAGTCCGCTACATCAAAACCTTCAAGCGATTTTATCAGAACAACAGCTATTTGTGTTGAGCTTGAATCGTCAAATGCAACCAGTTTTTGCTCAAGCTGGTTGATCTGATCAGTGCTGAGAGTTTGTGTGTAGTCGTTTACAAGCCGATTTGGTTTTTCCGGAAAGGTTTGCGCAGGTAGAACGAGGCTTAGAAAAACCAGAACAACTGTTGGTAATATATATTTAAATTTCATCTGAAGCTTCTTATATTTTTTCAAGACCATCATTTACCATCACCATAGGAGATGTCATTTGGTAATTCATTAACGTCGCCGTCAACATATGGAAAATAAGTTTGAAGTTGTTTTCCGGCCAGTTTTACTCCTGTGATAATGCCTGTGGTAAGATCCCCGTTTTTAAAATGGCTCAACATTGCTTCCTTAGTGCTATCCCAGAAATCATGAGGAACCTGTTTATTTATTCCGGCGTCACCGATAATGGCAAATTGATGGTCATTGGTGGCAATGTAAATTAATACACCATTTCTCTGAGCCGTCTTATTCATCCCAAGCTTATGGAAATAGTTAGCTGCACGATCCAAAACCGGCTCACTGCAGGTTTTTTCAACACAAATGCGGATTTCGCCTGACGTGTATCGCTCTGCTGATTCAACTGCCTCACTGATCAATTGTTGCTCTTTTTCACTAAAAATTGACATGCTCTTAATTTAAATCGCCGGAAATTAATTCCAGCGATCAGTTAAAAATATAAATGCGAGAGGCGATTTAGAATTCAACCTTTGGTGCTTTATTAGCACCGGCTTCTGCCTGGAAGTATCCTTTAGCCTTAAAACCAAACATACCTGCTATCAGGTTATTTGGGAATGTTCTGATAGTAGAATTAAACTCCTGAGTAACTGTATTGAACTTTTGACGCTCTACGGTAATTCGGTTTTCAGTACCTTCAAGTTGTGCCTGAAGTTCAAGAAAATTCTGGTTGGCTTTCAATTCAGGATATGCTTCCACCGTAGCCAGTAATCTTCCCAACGACTGACCAAGCTGACCCTGTGCAGCCTGAAATTGTGCTATCGACTCAGGTGTTAGTTTTGTAGGATCAACACTTATTGAGGTTGCTTTAGACCTTGCTTCAATAACCTGTGTCAAGGTTTCTTTTTCAAAATTCGCTGCCCCCTTTACACTGGAAACCAAATTAGGAATAAGGTCTACTCTTCTTTGATATACGTTTTCAACCTGAGCCCACTGAGAAGTTACCTGCTCATCGAGTTTCACCATATTATTGTATCCGCAAGAGCTTAATGAAAGCACTGCGAAAAATGCAACGATATTTAATGCTATTCTTTTCATAATTGATTTTTGCTTTTACTTAATCTGTAAATTTACAGTATAGGAATCAAATTTCATACCTTTGTTACACATCCGGGATAATACCTGGCAAAAAATATGATCAAAGAGATTGAATTGGTTCTTGCTCCGGAACATTCAAATGATGAAGACTTTATCAAAGAACTAGCTCGTAAAATGCTCAATATCAGCAATGAACGTAGTGTTATAGTCCGAATTTTAAAACGTTCCATCGATGCCCGAAGCCGTAAAGTAGTATTCAGGCTCAAAGTAAATGTTTTTATTGATGAGCTTACTGAACCTGAAATATTTACCGTTAAATACCAAAATGTCAGCGACAAAAAGCCGGTTTTAATCATTGGCGCCGGTCCTGCCGGATTATTTGCTGCGATAAGATGTATTGAGCTCGGACTCAAACCGATTATTTTGGAGCGTGGTAAAGACGTTAAATTAAGACGGAGGGATCTTGCTTTAATCAACAGGGAGGGGAAGATCGACCCTGATTCCAACTATTGTTTTGGAGAAGGTGGTGCTGGAACCTATTCTGATGGAAAGCTCTATACCCGATCCAATAAGCGTGGAGATGTAAACTATGTACTGAAAGCATTTGTTTCACATGGCGCTACAGACGATATTTTAATTGATGCCCGCCCGCATATTGGTACCAATAAGTTACCCGGTATAATAACCTCTATCCGCGACAGTGTATTAAATGCTGGTGGTGAGATTCATTTTGAATGTCGGATTACAGATCTTTTAATCAGTGCAAAGAAACTGAAGGGTGTACTGGCAGGAGATAAGAAGTTTGAATCTGATCATGTGATTCTTGCTACCGGACACTCGGCAAGGGATATTTATTACCTTCTTGACAAACATAATGTCTTATTGGAAGCCAAAGCCTTTGCCCTCGGTGTCCGGATAGAGCATCCTCAGGAAATCATTGATCAGGCACAATACCATTGCAGGGATCGCGGACTATATCTCCCACCATCTTATTACAGTTTAGTAGAGCAGGTAGAAGGGCGCGGAGTATTTTCCTTCTGTATGTGTCCGGGAGGAATAATTGCCCCCTGTTCTACTGATCATGAGGAAATCGTAGTGAATGGCTGGTCACCTTCAAAGCGTAATAATCCTTTTGCAAACTCAGGGACTGTTGTCCAGATCAACCTGGAAGATGTTCCGGGTAGTAAAGATGATACTCTGGCAATGTTAAAGTTTCAGGCAGAAATAGAAAAGTTAGCATACCAGGTTGGTGGAGGGAATCTGGCAGCACCTGCGCAAAGGATGATTGATTTTGTCAATAATAAAATATCAACAGATCTGCCAAGCAATTCTTATATTCCCGGTACAAAAAGTGCTGATCTAAGATCCGTGCTACCAGAATTCATTTTCAAACGGCTTCAAACGGCTTTGCCTGCCTTTGGGAAGAAAATGAATGGTTATTATACCAACGAGGCAATTCTTGTTGGAGTTGAATCAAGGACCTCATCACCCCTAAGAATACCCCGAGTTAAGGAATCGTTGCAGCACCCACAATTGGCTGGTTTATACCCATGTGGCGAGGGTGCAGGTTATGCCGGTGGGATAGTTTCTGCTGCAATTGATGGTATGAATTGTGCAGATGCGGTTTACAGAGCAATAAATTAAATTGATTAGGTTATTTTGAAAATAAAGGATTAAGTTTTATTTCTGCAGTCTTATGGAGATTTTTATGGGTTGGAAATGTACTGTTGTGCAATTTCTTAGGGAAGCCCCTTCTTCCGCTCATACCCCACAGGCCTTAGGCACAGGCCGGTATCCGCTACAGCCGGGTTTAAGACCGCCAAGACTTTGCTGTTAAACCGACAATATCCTGCAAAGAATCAAAATAAGTTCAATATTAATAATGAGGCTGTGTACATTTAATCTTATGAATTATCAACATTGAAATGAAAAAGACCCTTATACTTGGTGCAAGCACCAATCCTTCCAGATATGCATATCTTGCTGCTCACCGTCTGGTATCCCAGGGACACCCGATTATTAATGTAGGTTTAAAAGTGGGGGAGGTGGCAGGAGCTATTATTGAGATGCCCAAACTTATACATACCGATCTGGATACAATTACTTTATACCTGGGTCCGCAGAACCAGCCTGAATATTATGACTATATCTTAAAGTCTAAACCCAAACGTATTATTTTTAATCCCGGAACAGAAAATCCTGAACTGGAGAAGCTGGCTGAGGCTAATGGGATAGAATGCACTGAGGCTTGTACTTTAGTGCTTCTCTCTACGGGGCAGTACTAAAATAAGGACTACTTAGTCTTAGGAATGGAATTTACTTTTGCAAGAATCAGGTCTGCAATATTTTTCATACCAAGGTCTCCGGGATGATCAGCGACGCCTTGATGGGTAACTTTATAGCGGCTACCTTCGACGCTGAACATGTATGAGCCTATGGAGGTTTTATTCTTTGGAGTATCCAAATCCTGAAGCCTCACATATGGTATATTCCTTGCCTGAGCTTCATCAGAAAAAACTTTATTCAAAGAATTGTTCTGCCAAAAGGTTCCTGCTATGACGATCTTTGCATCTGGGACTTCATCTTGAATATAGTTTAAAAATTTTACAAATGATTTGTCAAAGTCTTTTGGTTGAAGAACGTTCTCGCCAAACCTTACGATTACCAGATCCGGCTTGCTAATAAAATACTCTTTCAGAGTTTTGAGATCGAAAATTGTATGATTCAACTCAAATTCACCTAGGTTAACAGGGGTAATTTTAGCTTTTAATGCTGCACCAATCAGATGCGAAAAATCCTTGCTTTCAGCACTTGCCGCCATCCCC
>CAMBFY010000186.1 GCA_945865415.1 Sphingobacterium thalpophilum | reverse complement strand
TGATTTTTTATCGAACTCACGATAAAATATTTATTCCCTGAGCAAGGGTATTTGGGTACTTTGTGGTACTCTATGATTAATATCCCCAATTTTTAATCTATGCAAAAAGAGGAAGTTCAGGAATTAGTCGAAAAATACTTGCATAATATTGCCTCTAAGGAGGAAGAGGAAAGATTGCTTCAATGGTATTGGAGAGAAAGTAATCTTAAATCTGAGTGGGAATTAAATAGTTCTCAATCAGAACTGGATCTCAAATCAAAGATTTATACTAAAATTACCGAGCAGGATGAATCTGAAACTGATCAATACAATAGCGAAAAAAACAAATTTAAAAAAATAGGCATAGCACTGTTATTTTTCACAATTCTCGCTCTTGCAGCCTTTTTTAACTCAAATCAATTTCGAAAATCCAATACGGATAAAACGCTCGTAGTCGAACAGCCTGTAGATATCCTCCCTGGTGGAAGCAAGGCTATTTTGACCTTGGCGGATGGAAGAAAGATTGAGCTAGATGAATCAAAAAATGGGATTTTGGTTGATCAGGGTGGTATTAAGGTTCACAAGAATTCGGATGGTATTATTGAATATACATTCTCTAAAAAAGAAACCCCTTCATTAAATTCTTTGGATCCGGCAGAACCTGTTTTCAACACGATTGAAACTCCGGTTGGGGGTAAGTATCAACTAAATCTTGCCGATGGAAGTAAAGTTTGGTTAAATTCTTCTTCTTCTATACGATTCCCGATCTTTTTTTCTAAGGATAAACGTGAGGTTGAACTAAAAGGTGAAGCCTATTTTGAAGTTTCAAAGGATTCTAAAAGGAAATTTTCTGTCCGTTCTGGAATCCAAACCGTAGAAGTTTTAGGTACTCAGTTTAATATCAATGCTTATTCGGATGAGAAATCAATAAAAACAACTCTCTTTGAGGGTGAAATTCGTGTAATTGACCTTAAAACAAATCATTCAAAACTTTTGAAACCGGGGGAACAATCAAATGTTGATCAAAGTATTCAGATCAGGAAAATTGATACCCAAACCGAAATAGCCTGGAAGGAGGGTTATTTTCATTTCAAAAAGGCAAATATTGAAACAGTAATGAGACAACTAGGAAGATGGTATGGCGTAACAGCCCGTTATGAAGGTAATTTACCTGAACACCATTTTTCAGGTGCTATTTCAAATAATTTAACGCTATTAGAAGTGTTAGAAATTTTAGAAAAAAGTAATATCCATTTTAGACTAGATGGGAAGGAGGTTGTTGTTATGCCTTAAAATCTTACAAATATAAGGCCGAACAAAAAACCAGAAGCGTTGGCGCGCTCCTGGCAAAAGTTTGGACTTCAAATAATTTAATTGCTTCAATTTCTGATCACCAAACCAACCAAATTTATGAATTTATTTTCTAAAAATGATGGCTATAAGGGTTTTAACTCAAGTTTAGACTCAAAGCCAGAGAAAAAAAGTGGAATTCAACTTTTAACATATGCCAATTCACAATGGGTTATTTTCAATAAAATATTCCGTGTTATGAAGCTGACATTCATACTACTTGTCGTTTTAATTTTAAACGCTAGTGCCGAAGGATTTTCACAAAAAGTAACTTACAGTGCAGAAAACGTTTCTCTTGAGACCGTATTTACTGTAATAAAAAAGCAAACCGGTTATGGCTTCTTTTTCCAAGAGGAGTTGTTCGCATTATCAAAACCGGTAACAATTAATGCCTCAAATGAAGATCTTTACAAGGTTTTGATGCATGTATTCAAAAATCAGCCTCTTGATTTTAATATAAAGAATAAGACTATTCTCGTATCAAAAAAGGCTATTTCAGCCACTGAGATCAACGTAATACAGAATTTAACTACTGCACCTGATGAGCTTAATTCCTTAAAGGATATAGTTGTTAAAGGTGTTGTAAAAGATGCTAAAGGCGAAACTCTTCCTGGTGTTAGTATTAAACTAAAGGGCTCGACAATTGGAGCAACCACAGATTTGGATGGAAAGTTTTCGATTTCTCTTCCTGACGGAAATGGATCTCTAGTGTTTTCATTCATTGGCTTTACAACTCAGGAAGTTGCCATAAATCAGCGTAACTCAATTAATGTAACCTTGGCAACTGCCAATACTGCACTTAATGAGGTAGTTGTAACAGCCCTTGGTATTAAAAGACAATCTAAAAGCTTAGGTTACGCAACTACCAATGTTTCTGCTGAAGAGCTTACAGTGAACCGGACTACAAACTTCATGAATGCACTTCAGGGAAAAGTTGCCGGAGTGAATATCACACCAATGGGTACAGGTCCTGCCGGAACCAGTAAAATCAGGATCAGGGGCCAGTCTTCATTCGGTGGTAACAATTCACCGCTGATTGTTGTTAACGGTGTTCCTATTGACAATACCAATTACGCTGCCAGAGGAGATGTATCACAAAGAGGAAGTAACCGTACTTCTGATGGTGGTGATGGTTTAGGTAGTATCAACCCGGATGATATCGAAAGTATGTCGGTATTGAAAGGTGCAGCAGCATCAGCATTGTATGGTTCCAGAGCTAAGGATGGTGTAATCATGATTACTACTAAAAGTAAGGGTGCTGATGGAGTTACAGTTACATATAATTCTAACTACACCACAGACGATCCGCTCGATTATACTGACTATCAAAGAGATTATGGTCAGGGGGAGAATGGTGTTAGACCAACTACTGCTTTTCCAACTTCAGGTGTATGGAGTTTTGGGGAGAAATTTCAGCCCGGTATGACACATACCTTGTTTAATAATATCACAGTACCTTATGAGTATCAGGGTAATGTTATTGATAATTATTACAGAACTGGAACCAACATGACCAACACAATCAGTGTGGCTTCAGGTGGTCCAAACGGTGGTATGAATCTTTCAGTTGCAAACCTACAGAGTAGTGCAATTCTTCAGGGTTCAGGTTATGACCGGAATACAATCAATTTTGGATTTACCCAAAATTTGGGAAAGAAATTAACCGTTACCGGAAATATTAATTACTCGAATGAGTATCGTAAAAATCCACCAAACGTTGCAGAACAGGATTTTAGCCCGGTAACAATTTTCACCTTGTCTACTTCTATGCCATTATCCATATTAGAACAATATGCTGAGGATGCTAATGGAAATGAGAATGTGTGGTCCAGATTTACCAATAGAACCAATCCATTTTTTGCTTTAAAGCGATTTGATAATATCCATAATGATCGTGTTTTCGGTAATGTCACGGCAAAATACAATATCCTTGATTGGCTTTTTGTTCAGGGAAGGGTTGGACAGGATTATTATTCACGTGAGCAGGATTACAATCTACCAACTGGTACTCAAAGACAAGCGGCAGCTCCTGCAGGTTTTGTGAACGGACAATTTGTTCAGGATGCCCGCTCAGTAAGGGAATTGAACGCAGATTTCTTGGTTAATGCAAATAAAACCTTTGGTGACTTTGGCGCAAACCTGAATGTGGGTGGAAACCAAATGAGTCGTAAGATTAGCAGACATAATGTTTTTGTTCAAGATTTTTACACACGCGACCTTTATACCGTAGGTAATAGTCGCCAAAGAGATCCTATTTATGATTATTCAGAGCGTGCAGTAAATTCATTCTATGGTTCTGCCGAAGTATCTTACAAGGATTATTTATTCTTAAACGGTACGGTACGTAACGATTGGTTTTCAACCTTGTCCCCTGCTAATAGAAGTATCCTTTATCCTTCAATCACAGGTAGCTTTGTATTCTCGCAGGCATTGGGTTCATCTTTACCAAAATGGTTAAACTTTGGTAAGTTAAGAGCAGCATATGCTGAGGTTGGTAGTGATACAGATATTGGACCTTACAGTAATAGTCTTTTTTATGGTATTGGTGCCCAGCAGTTTCCTTCTCCAAGCGGAGCAGCACAGCCTTTAGGAAATATCAGTGGCTCTACCGTTCCGAATGCTGACCTGCGCCCAATGAGAGTTTCTGAAAAGGAATTTGGTTTGGAGTTAAGAGTACTTGATAATTTGATCGGATTAGATTTTACCTATTATAATAAACTATCATCGGATCAGATTCTTAGAGCACAAATTTCTAATGCCGGTGGTTACCAAACTCAGTTAATCAATGTTGGAAAAAGTAGAAATGAAGGAGTTGAAATGTTAATGACTTTCAATCCAATCAGAACTCGAAGCGTAAATTGGAATCTTGCATTTAACACGTCTTACAATAAAACAGAGGTACTTGATCTTGGTGCTGGAGCTGCTAATAGCCAAATTACTGTTGGTACTGCCGACTTTACAGGCGAACTTCGTCAAGTTGTTGGGCAGCCGATGGGTCAATTGTATGGTTTTGGATATCTACGTGATGCACAGGGAAGACAAGTATTTGATGTCGGAAACGGTCGCCCATTGCGTACTCCAACTCAAATTAATTTTGGATCAGCCATACCAATATGGGTTGGTGGTATTTCCAATAGTTTATCTGTTAAAGGTGTAGAGATGTCTTTTCTTGTCGACTTCAAACTTGGGCATAAATTGATTTCCGGAACTAACCATAATGCTTATCGTCATGGTCTACATAAAGCAACCTTGGTTGGCCGTGAAACAAATTCAGTTCTTGGTGTCGGTGTTAATCAAAATGGGCAAGTCAATGCAACAAGATCAGCCGTTCAGCAGTATTATGAAACTGTCCGTTCTCAAAATATTGCAGAAGAGTTTGTCTACAATGCAGGTCTATGGCAATTACGACAAATTACGCTAGGGTATGATTTCACTCGGTTTATACCTACCAGACTTTCATTTATCAAGGGATTGCGTTTGAATGGTGTTGCAAACAATGTATTTGCACTAAAGAAATGGGTTGATAACATTCATCCTGAACAATCAGGTTTACCTTCTGATAATCTTGTTGGATTGGAAGCTACCGGATTGCCGATAACAAGAAGTATTGGATTCAATTTGAATGTTAAATTCTAATGAATCCTAACATTCAACATGAAATACTAGTTAGATAAATTGAATATTTAAAAAATTTAACATGAAACCATCATGATTTTGCTAAAATGCTTGAGCTTATTATTAAATCATGATTGCTTCATCACCATTAAATATAAAATAACAAACAGATGAAAAACAAACTAAGAATTTCAGCTATTCTATTAGTCCTATCCGGACTAGTGAGCTGTGATAAAGGTTTTGATGAAATGAACGTCAATCCAATTGCTTTAACAGCGGTGGATCCTTCTTATCAATTAAATTCCGCAATTATAAATACCGCACCTGGATACGGAAATCTGAGTTATGAAACTACTATTGTGAAACAAATGATTACTCCTTTTAGTGGTCAGGGAACAGCAGCTAATTTCAATCAGGATAATCGTTCAGTGGCTGCAGGAAACTGGAATAATCTTTATCAAACTAACATTAAGGAGTTAACAGATGTTATTGCAAAAACTAAAGATCTTCCTGCCCGTTCAAACCTTTATAATATGGCAAGGATTTGGAGGGCTTATTCCTTTATGATTTTGACAGATACCTACGGAGATATTCCTTACAAAGATGCAGGTAAGAGCTTTCTTGCAGCGATTACAA
>CAMBFY010000185.1 GCA_945865415.1 Sphingobacterium thalpophilum | reverse complement strand
GATGAATGTTATGTCAAAATTCCTGACTATGGGTATGAGTTTGAAAGAGATAGTAAAAGCAAGTACCTGGAGTCCGGCAAAAGCAATTAAACGTGAGGAGCTTGGTCATCTGTCGCATGGAGCTATCGCTGATCTGGTTGTATTCAGCCTGCGAGAAGGTAAGTTTGGGTTTTATGAGACTGCAGGCTATAAAATGACTGGCAATAAAAAATTTGAATGTGAAATGACCATTAAGGGTGGCAGAATTGTGTATGATTTGAATGGAATCGCCAGCCCCTTGAATAATTTCTTTCGTGAGGGAAATCAATTTAGGTGGTGAGAATTTTTATATAATTTAACACAAATAGATATGAACTTAAAAAAGACTTTAGCTACAGCAATACTTCTGCTCGTTGTTTTACCTTGCTATTACAACTATGCATTTGCACAGGAAATTGATATACTCTTAAAAGGAGGACAATTGATTGATCCCAAAAATATGATAGATGCAAAAATGGATGTTGGGATTACCAATGGGAAGATTTCTCAGGTGGCTGCGGATATTTTAGCTTCCAGAGCAAAAAAAGTAGTTGATGTAAGCGGAATGGTGATTTCTCCCGGACTTGTGGATATTCATGTTCATGTTTTTGCCGGAAACAATAAAAAACAGCAATACATGGATGGTCCTAATTCCCTTCCTCCTGATGGATTTACATTCAGGTCGGGAGTTACTACAGTGGTTGATGCAGGCAGTGCGGGATGGAAAACTTTCCCATTGTTCAAAAAGAATATCATTGACCAGAGTAAAACCAGAGTACTTGCATTTTTGAATATCGTTGGAGATGGAATGGGTGAGCACCAGCAGGATAGGAATGATATGGATCCCAAAATGGCTGCCACATTTGCCCAATATTATAAAAATGATATTGTAGGGTTTAAAGTGGCGCATTTCGGCGGACCACAATCAATTCCGGTAGATAGTGCAGTTGCTGCAGGAAATGTGGTTAATATGCCTGTTATGGTTGATTGGAGAGGCTTGCCACCTGAGAATTCTTTGGAGGAGCTATTTATGAAACACCTTCGTCCCGGTGATATTTTAACCCATAATTTCCATGCCGGTAAAGGTGGAGGGCCTACTGCAGCGATGTATAAAGAAGCATTGGTTGACGCTAATGGCAAAGTTAAGCCTTATGTTTTTCGGGCTCAGGAGCGCGGTATTGTGATGGATGTTGGTCATGGGGGTAATGGTTTTGTATTCAGTCAGGCATTACCGGCAATTAAACAAGGACTTATCCCAAACTCGATTAGTTCAGATTTGCACATTGGGAATATGAACGCCGGAATGAAAGACATGTCAAATATTATGTCTAAGTTTTTGAATATGGGAATTTCACTTAAAGATGTGATTAAACTATCTACCTGGAATCCAGCTATGTATATCAAAAGAACAGAACTTGGCCATTTAAGTGTTGGTGCAGAAGCAGATATTGCTGTTTTTAAGGTAAGAACAGGGGATTTTGGTTTTACAGATTCTCATGGATTTACCATTAGAGGAACTCAGAAACTTGAGACAGAATTGACGCTAAGAGCCGGGAAAATTGAATGGGATTTAAATGGAATCAGTAATAGGTAAATAAGCCAATAATTGAAATTAATTATAAACAATACATTAATCCTCCAAAACTAACTAAATAAATATCGGATGAAACGAAGAGAAATAATTAAAGGTCTGACCTTATTACCTTTTGCAGGAAGCGCTGCTGCTTCACCATTGAACGATTTTGCGATTAATTCGAATGGACTTAATGATCATGTAGATCTTTATGGAATAATTGATGAGGAGACCGTGAAAAGGGGTGAGAGCCTGCTTAAGTCTATTGGTGTTGAGCCATTTGTGAATTGTAAGGGTACCAATACTATCATGGGAGGTGCTGTTGTGAGACCACAGGTAAAGCTGGCGATGGAGTCGGTAACTACTCTGAATGTTCAAATGGATGAGTTAGCTTTTGGTATTGGTAAGAGACTCGCAGAACTAACAGGAGCTCAATGGGGTATCGTAACTGCTGGTTGTGCAGCCGGAATAAAGATGGTTACTGCCGCTTGTCTCACTGGTGGAGATCCTGAGAAATTACTCAGAATACCCGATCTGACCGGATTTGCTAAATCTGAAGTAATCATTCCTTTGTCTTCGCGAAATGTGTATGACCATTCGGTGAGAAATGCCGGTGTAAAAGTAATTACTGTTAAAAGTCTTGCTGAATTAGAAAAAAGTATAAATTCCCGTACAGCGATGATTTACATGACTCCTTCCGAAGATGAATTTACGATTCAAAATGTTTCTAAAATTGCCCGGCCTCTAAATGTTCCTGTCTTTGTTGATGCGGCAGCTCATATTCTTACTATTCCTGATGTTCATTTGGCTCAGGGAGCCGATGTGGTCGGATATAGTGGTGGAAAGGGAATTAAGGCACCGAGTTGTTCAGGATTGATTTTAGGCCGGAAAGATCTTCTGATGTCTGCCCATCAGGTAAATTCACCTCATCATGGTTTTGGCCGTGATAATAAGGTTGGTCGTGAAGAACATATTGGAATGCTGGCCGCTGTTGAGGCATGGGTTACCATGGATCATGTGAAAGAAATGAATACCTGGGTTTCATGGCTTGAAACTATAGGTAATAAGGTCTCAACTATTAGTGGGGTTAAAACAACTATTACACGCCCTGAACCTGAGTTAATTCACCATGTTACACCATACCTTTATATCAGATGGAATCCTGATGAACTTCATGTTACAGGAGAAGAAATTGCCGAAGAGCTTGGCACAATTGCACCACGAATTGCTGTTCAGGTTGGTAAAGAGGAGGCCGGATTTACCGGCATTACACTTGTAGGATACATGATGATTCCCGGGAATGATAAAGTGGCTTCAAATCGTATTTATGAGGTTTTATCGAGAAAAAGGCAGCCTAAAGTTATTCCGATAATGAAAAATCCGGTGATGAATATGGTTGGACTTTGGGATATGGAAGTGGAATACTTTAGCAGTAAAGTTACCCAACATTTGTTCATAGATACTCAGGAAGGAAACTGGATAACTGGTATGTTTAAAACAGAGTTTTCAAGTCGGCCATTCACGGGGAGTATTGATGGAAGTGAGGTCAAAATTTTATGTAATCTTTATTGGCCAGGGGATAGAATACTTACGACAATGCAGGGTAGTATCAGTTCTGGTGTATTAACCGGAGAAATGGATTTTCATGAATTTAATAATGCGAAGTTTATTGCAAAAAAGCATAAATCCACTCTGAATAAAAAAACCATTAAATATCCAAATTTCCGCCCGCAGTCTAGTTAGTACTGGATAAGGTAATTTATTATTTGATTAAAAAATTATCGGTTTTTTGGCAGGAAAGAATCAACCCAAAAAACTGTAAATCCCTTTTCAACCTTTATTTGAAAATGAGTTTATGTTGAATAATTTTTATAACCATTCAAAAACTAAAAAAATGAAAACAGAAAGAAGATCAGTATTAAAGAAATTAGTTGCTTCAATTGTAGGAGTTGTAGGAATTGGCATGACTACAAAAGCGGATGTTGCTCCTCCTTCACCGGAAAAGGAAGTAGGACAAATAACAGAGTTTCAGGATGTTCCCTTATTTTCAAGTTATACCAAACATGGTAACATGGTTTATGTTTCGGGTAAAGGTGCCCATACTGCACCATTTGAAATAAAAAATCATACAGAAATAGTGCTTAAACGTATTGAAGAGGAATTGATTAAAGCAGGATCTTCTATGGAAAAAGTTTTGAAAGTAAATGTCTATCTTAATGATTTTGCAGATTATCAGGGGATGAATGAAGTCTATAAAGGTCGTTTTGGAAGTAAACCGCCAGCCCGTACAACCGTAGCAGTTGCAAAAGGAGGAATCCCTGGAGATACTATTGTTGAAATCGATGCTATTGCCTATATCTGATTTTACTTTATAGTTTGATTAATTGTATCAAATCAGATTGAATTTTATTCATATCATTTATAAACCTATTCTATGAATTCAAAACCACTTCGCATTTATACCCTTCTGGTTACAGGGGTTTTATTAAGCCTGAGTACCATGATGCAGGCGCAGACGTATGATATTTTACTCAAGGGCGGCCATATCATTGATCCTAAAAATAAGATTAATGAGAAAATGGATCTTGCGATTAGTCAGGGTAAAATAGCTCGTATTGCTGCAGATATTTCACCATCCTCTGCGAAAAAAGTAATAGATGTAAAAGGTTTATACATCACGCCCGGTTTAATTGATATACATGTTCACGTATTTGCCGGAACCAATAAGGAACAGCAATTTATGGATGGCCCAAATTCACTTCCTCCTGATGGATTCACCCTGAGATCCGGAGTTACTACTGTGGTTGATGCGGGAAGTTCAGGCTGGCGATCATTCCCATTGTTTAAAAAGAATATAATAGATCAGTCTAAAACCAGAGTTCTCGCATTTTTGAATATCGTAGGTGATGGAATGGGCGCAAATGAGCAGGATTCAACAGATATGAGTCCGGTAATGGCAGCTCGTTTTGCTGAGTATTACAAAAACGATATTGTGGGATTTAAAGTAGCTCATTATAATGGATTGCAATCAATTCCTGTAGACAGTGCCGTTATGGCCGGTAAGCTTTCGGGCAGGCCTGTTATGATTGACTGGCGCGGAATGCCTCCATCAAATTCATTTGAGAAACTGTTGATGAAACACTTAAGACCCGGGGATATTTTAACTCATATGTACCATGCGGGTACACGATCTCCAAAGGCACCTTTCTATAAGGAAGCCATGGTTGATCAAAATGGTAAGGTCAATCAATATGTCATCAATGCTCAAAACAGAGGAGTGATTTTTGATGTAGGTCATGGTGGGAATGGTTTTGTGTTCTCACAAGCAATTCCTGCTCTTAAACAGGGGCTGTATCCAAATTCAATCAGTTCTGATTTACATGTAGGTAATATGAATGCAGGCATGAAAGATATGAACAATATCATGTCGAAATTCCTGAATATGGGCATGTCTCTAAACGATGTAATTTTAAAGTCTACCTGGAATCCTGCACAATATATTCAAAGGCCTGAACTTGGGCATTTGAGCATAGGCGCAGAGGCTGATGTTGCCATTTTGAATCTTAAAAATGGAGATTTTGGATTTATTGATTCACATGGTTTTGTTTTAAATGGTAAGCAAAAGCTTGAAGCAGAACTTACTATACGCGCAGGAAAAATTGAATGGGATTTAAACGGGCGCGGTGCCACAAAAATCGAATTAAAATAGATTTGTAATAAAGGCTTATTAGCCTAAAAAATAGTTAGACAAAATTCTTAATTTATGAAACGAAGAGATATTATTAAAGGTCTGACCTTACTTCCTTTTGCTGCAAACGCATCAGTATTGGAGAGTGATGCATCTCAGAGTAAAAATGGATTCGCTTTTTTATCCGGAGTTTCGAAAACTTCGGATACTGAACTTGCAGAGAGAGGCCATAAAATTCTCAAATCAATCGGTGTTGAACCCTTTATTAATTGCAAGGGCACAAATACTATTATGGGAGGCTCAGTTGCCAGACCTGAAGTAAGATTGGCAATGGACGCAGTTGCAACGCTGAACGTGCAGATGGATGAATTGGTTGAAGGTGTTGGTAAACGGCTTGCTGACCTGACCGG
>CAMBFY010000184.1 GCA_945865415.1 Sphingobacterium thalpophilum | reverse complement strand
AATCTTTTATCGATTGTTTCTCCCGGAATTGAAACTCAGCAAAGAGATCAATATATTTATGAATAAAAAAAGGCTGTCTTGAATTACGTTTCGAGACAGCCTCTTTTTTTCGTGCGCCCACCTGGGCTCGAACCAGGGACCAAAAGATTATGAGTCTTCTACTCTAACCAACTGAGCTATGGGCGCTCATTCCACCAAAAGGCAGCATGATTTGGAGTTGCAATTTTACGGAAATGCTTTGAGATTCTAAAATAGAATTGTTGGAATTATAGAATTGTTGGAAAAATGCTATTCAATGGAGATTTGAATCCTAATAGCTTGCTGTGCTCTGCTTACCATTTGAATATACATAATACATTACAAGAACTGATTAAGCAAAAGCACGCCAAGTAATCCAAGAACAGATACCAAACTCTCCATCAAAGTCCAGGTACCGAAGGTTTGTTTTAAACTAAGGTTAAAATATTCCTTAAACATCCAGAATCCGCCATCATTCACATGTGAAAACATCAGACTTCCGGCACCAATTGAAAGTACCATTAACTCCGCAGATACACCATTTCCTAATAATGGCAAGACTATACCTGCAGTCATAAGCCCGGCCACCGTAGCCGAACCTAGCGTAACCCTGATTAAAGCGGCTATAAACCAGGCCAGAAATAAGGGTGACAAGTCAAACCTTGACGAAAACTCTTTGACAGTTTCTCCTACCCCACTATCAATTAGTACTTGTTTAAAAGCCCCGCCTGCAGCAATGATCAGAATAATCATTGCTATGCTCTTTAGCCCTTCAGAACAATGATCCATAGCCTTAACAATCGGGATTTTGAGAATAATAATGCTAAATAGTACTGCGGTAAGCAAGGCAATTGTAGGATCAGAGAGAAAAACAAATAATGGTTTAATTGACTCAGCATGAATGAAAAAATTACCTGCAGTACCTACAATTATTAAGAAAACCGGTAATAAAGCCGTAATAAAGCTTTTAAAGCCTGAGGGTAGTAGATTTTCTTCTTCCGGTAGGAATTCAACTGAACTGGGGACAACTAAATTATTCTTAAGGATTATTCTGGGTAGAATTATTCCTCCGGCAATAGAAATTGGTAAAGTTAAAATCAAACCATAAATAAGAATAATTCCTACATCGGCTTTCAATATAGAAGCTATTGCCAGAGGTCCTGGATGAGGGGGAAGAAAGCCATGTGTTACCGACAATGAAGCAGCCATAGGCAAAGCAAGATATAAAAGCGGTAACCTGGTTGTGGCTGCAATTGCAAAGATCAGTGGAACAAGAACCACAAATCCCGCATTATAAAACAGAGGAATACCAACCAGCAAACCCGTAGATAAAATAGCCCACTGAATATTTTTGATTCCGAAAAGACGAATCAGAATAAATACAATTTTTTTGGAAGAACCACTTTCTTCAATCAATTTTCCTAGCATCGCACCCAAAGCCAGAACCATTACCATACCTCCCAGTGTGTTTCCAATGCCCTGTGAAATAGTTGACATTACCTTAACCGGCGACATGCCAAGCAATAAGCCGGTAACAATTGATACGATGAGTAATGCCAACATCGGACTTACTTTCTTTATGATTAGTAAAAGCAGGAGGATTAGTCCAAGGAGTACGGTGAGTAATGACATATCTATAAAATCAAGATCAGAAAAACTGTTATATGTTAACTAAATATTAGAAAAATAAATTAAAATAAACAATATCTACGCTAAAAAATAAATTTACCAATTAGTATTGGGAATACTGACATAGAATTTACTGCCTTTTCCCAATTCACTAGCGCCCAGATTGCAATACCCAACACCATCAATCCGAACCAGTGTACAACTATCTCATATCTGCGAAAAATCCTGATACACATGTAAAATGCACTAAGGCCACAGATTATCACAATAATAAAATAGATATTCGGAATAAATGTCAATTAGCAGATAAGATCAGAAAAAAAAAGAAGTACTTTGATTTCAGAAAGATTTACGCAAAATTTACCACTAAAATATATGAATAAGATTAGAAATATAATTTTCGATTATGGCAATGTCATTTTTACCATAGACTTCAATCGGGCACAGCAAAGTTTTACCGCACTGGGTGTAAAAGATGTTGAACATTTCTTCTCACATAAAGGGCACAATTCACTCTTTGATCAGTTTGAGCAAGGCCAAATTTCCTCTTCAGATTTCAGGGATGGAATCAGAAAAGTTACCGGAATTGAAAGTTTGAATGATACAGCGATTGACAAAGCCTGGAACTCCCTGCTGATAGGTGTACCTGAACCAAATCATGATCTTCTTTTGAAAGTAAAAACGAAGTATAGAACTTTCCTGCTGAGTAACAATAATGAAATCCATTACAATTGGATTATCAACTATTTAAAAACAGAACATCAATTAGATTCTAATGCCGTGTTTTTTGAGAAAGATTATTACTCCCATCTTATGAATATGAGAAAACCAAATCCGGAGATCTTTGAATTTGTGATGCGTGAGAACAATCTCAATCCTAATGAAACACTTTTTATTGATGATAGTCCGCAGCATTTAAAAACAGCTGATATGCTTGGACTTAAAACCCACCTGTTGACTCAAGATGAGACACTTGAAAGCTATTTATATGATTCCGGAATACTAAGCAAATAAATGTTTTGATCAAGGACAAAAGAGCAAGGAGCAAGGACAGATTGGAGTTAATTGGAGATTAGCATTTTTAGTCTTGATTCAAATTGTCAATTGTCAATTGTCAACTGTCAATTAATCAAGTTTCCTCCGCTTCATTTCGGCCGAGATCAATCGAAGTTCTCTGCCCATCTGCCCTGCTACAGATGTATTTTCTTCTGCCCTTCTAAAAAGATAAGGCATAACCGCTTTTACAGGTCCATAAGGCACATATTTAGCAACATTGTATGCTGCTTCGGCTAAATTAAAACTTAAATTATCGCTCATCCCAAGTAGCTGAGAAAAATAAACATGCTCATGATCAGTCGGGATACCTTGTTCATGAAGCAATTGAGTTAATGATTTGCAACTAAATTCATTGTGTGTACCCGCAATAAAAGCAACAAATTCAATCTTGCTGATGCTCAACCTTAATGCACGATTATAATCTCTGTCTGTTGATTCTTTATCAACATGGATTGGCGAATCATAAGCCCTTTCAACAGCGCGTAAACGTTCTTTTTCCATGTAAGCTCCCCGTACCAGTTTTGCCCCAAGAATAAACTGCTCCAAAACCGCTAATTTAATGTCTTCATCAAGTGATGTTAATTTATCATTTCTGTATAGCTGATAGGTATTAAAAACTATTGCCTGCTCCTGATTATACCTTCGCATCATTTCGAGGGCCAGTGAATCTATTGGATCCTGGATCCAGCTTTCTTCTGCGTCAATCATCACCCTGACATTCAGTTCATGCGCGAGTCCGCAAATTTGATCAACTCTACCGCTCAGACGATGATATTCCGCTTTTTCAGTCGATTCAAGTGATTTTTGTTCATTTATTTTCTGAAGTAAAGCAAATCTGCCCAAACCTGTAACTTTAAACACGGTGAACGGAATACGGTTATCGCCTTTTGCATGGCGGATGGTTTTCATAATTTCCTCACAGGTTTGATCAAATACTTGTTCATCATCTTCGCCCTCAACCGAATAATCAAGAATAGACCCTACTCTGGCCGCATTAAGCTGTACAATTGTTTGTTCACATTCTGCAATGCTTTCACCTCCACAAAACTGACGAAAGATTGTAGATTTAATGAGCGATTTTATAGGTAAGCCCAACTTGAGGGCCATATTGGTTATTGGCGGTCCAATACTGGTTAGAAAATTTATACTGATAAACTTAAATAACCAAAATGCACGGTTAAGATCTGCATTCGATTTTCCACGAAAAGCAATCTCAGTATTCTCAAATGATAAATTATGGCTTTTTGCCGGGCGGCTTGTCAAAATAATTGATTTTTGTACAAAGGTAGAAATATTGAGACACTAACATACAAAAGCTAAAATTTGTAAGTTTGTGATATGCTCGAATTTAAATTAGAAGGTGAATTCATTCCGATGATCCAATTAATTAAGGCCGCCAACCTCGTCCAAAGCGGTGGAGAAGCCCAAATTGTTGTGGAAGCAGGTTTAGTGACCTATAACGGAGCGGTGGATTTACGAAAACGCCTCAAGGTAAGACGTGGCGATATTGTTGAGTTCAAAGGAAAAAAAATTAAAGTTGTATGAAACCGATTGAGAGTATAAGTTATTCTGTGTTCTTCAAAAACAGTCTTCAGGAATTATCTGCTTTTTTAAATCAAAAAAAATATAGCAAAGTATTTGTTTTGGTCGACAGCAATACAGAAATTCAATGTCTGCCTGCATTGCAGAATGCATTGGGGTCAATTGAATTTGATCTGATTGAAGTGACACCTGGTGAAGAAAACAAAAACATTGATTTCTGTATCGGTATCTGGAGAATGCTGCTCGATTTTGGTGCCGACAGAAATAGTATTGTGATCAATCTTGGTGGAGGTGTGATAACCGATATGGGTGGATTTGCAGCTTCAACCTTTAAACGGGGAATAGATTTTGTGCAGGTTCCAACTACCCTTTTATCTCAGGTTGATGCATCGGTTGGTGGCAAAACCGGTGTCGACATGAACAATGTAAAGAACATTATCGGCACATTTACACAGCCAAAAGCGGTTTATATCCATACCCCATTTCTTAAAACGTTAAGTGACCGAGAACTTCGATCGGGATATGCAGAGGTTATTAAACATGGTCTCATTTATGATGCCTCATTGTTCAAAAAATTAAAAGGGATAGTTCCACAAGAATTGAACGATGAAATTATCTACCGTTCTATTGAAATTAAGAATGAAGTAGTTATGAAAGATCCTTTCGAAAAGGGATTAAGAAAAATCCTGAATTACGGCCATACGATTGGACATGCGATAGAAAGCTATTCATTGAAACAGGATAAAAGTCCGCTTTTACATGGAGAAGCGATTGCAATTGGTTTCATTTGTGAGGCTTACCTTTCAGCAAAAAGAACCGGACTCAAGGAGGAAGAACTTTCTGAAATCGTAGATACTATTAAGAATACTTACCCTGCTTACAAATTAAATAAAGCCAGCTATCCCGATTTAATCGAAATCATGAAGAATGATAAAAAGAACAATGCCGGCCAAATTAGTTTTTCATTATTAAGTCAAATTGGAAAATGTGGTTTCGATAGTTATTGCGCGGAAGAAGAAATTATTGAGAGTCTGGATTATTATACGAATTGCTGAATCACCCAACCGAGTTGAAAATTGATTTCCTCTTTGCAAAACAGAAAGGCGACTGACGAATTTATCCTCCATGATGCCCAGGTAAATTCGTAAGTCTAAACTTTCCGACTTGCGAAATCACCTTAGCGTTTAGCAGGTTGATTTCGTCAGTCGCTCAACCAAGATGCGAAAACGAGTTTATCTTTATTACGTCCATATAAATTCCAAAGAATATGATTGCATAGATAATTACCAGTTTAATAAAATTGCTACCCGAAAATTATAAAAAATGCAAAAAATCAGCTTATTCATAAAATAATTTATTTTTACTATTGACAGAAATAAATTTTATACTACATTTGAATATCAAAGAAATGAAAAAGTTAACCACATATTACTTCGCTTATTTTTACTATCCAGGTAAAAGC
>CAMBFY010000183.1 GCA_945865415.1 Sphingobacterium thalpophilum | reverse complement strand
TAGTTAGGATACTTAGTAATAGTAAATAAGTTTTGTCCGTTAAAATAAATTCTCGCATTCCTGGCACCAACTCTTTTGATCAGACTTTGAGGAAGTGTATATCCAATCTGGAAATTCTGCATCCGTAAGAAATCTGCATCCAAAACATAGTCCGACTGACTACGGTTGTTTTGATTGGTATCACCACGCACAGCACGTGGAAGCGTATTAGAAGTGCCAGGGCCTTTCCAGCGATTTAGAACAGTAGTTTTATTGTTCCACTCACCCTGCATAGTTTCAAGATAAACTCCCTGAGAGTCATATAACTGCTTACCACTTGTTCCATAAAAACTCATATTGACATCAAATCCTTTCCAGCTAGCATCAGCGGCAAAACCATAATCGAAATCTGGCCATGGATCACCGATATTGGTTCTGTCTTTGGCATCAACCTTACCATCGCCATTAATATCCCTGAATCTTCTGTCGCCTGGCTTAGCCCCAACCTGAGTTGGATGTGCATTAATCTCAGCTTGAGTCTGGAAAATACCATCATTGATATGACCAAAGAAGTGAGACATAGGTAATCCCGGCATAGTGCGAGTAAAGGTTCCAGAGTAGTACACATTCTCAACCAAATTAATGATACTTGTACCTGTTCCCAGAGAGATCACTTTATTTTGCACATTGGATAAGTTTCCTGAAATTCCATATTTTAATTCACCAGCATTTCCCCTGTAGCCTAACAAGAATTCCAAACCCTTATTCTCTAATTGAGCAGCGTTCTGGAAAGGACCGGAATCACGTCCAAATCCGGTAACAGTTGATATTGGTGTCCGGACCAGAATTCCGTCTGTGTCTTTAATCCAATAGTCAGCTGTGAAGAATATTTTGTTTTGAAGGAAACTCAAATCTACCCCGATATTAGACTGAGTAGTTTTTTCCCAACGAAGATTTGGATTACCCAAGGTATTAACAACCGCTGCTGGAGCAAGTTGGTCGGCACCGAAGAAGTAGCGGGAATTCGTTGAAACTACCGTTTGGTTACTATAATTACCTATATCCTGATTACCCAACTGTCCCCAGCTTGCTCTCACTTTCAATCCACTGATCAACTTAGAATCCTTAAGGAAATTCTCCTGGTCAACGTTCCATCCAACAGCCAATGAAGGGAAATTTCCATAACGATTGCTGTCACCGAATCTGGAAGAACCATCACGACGAATAGTGGCAGTTACCAGATATCTGTCGAACAAAGTAATATTTGCTCTACCCAGGAATGATCTAATAGCCCACTCATTTTCTGTTCCGCCAATAGTAAACACCCCGGTACCGGCATTCAATACCTGAATATCGTTACTAGGAAAATCTCTCCTAGTACCACTAATTCCATTGCCGTAGAAATTCTGCTGAGTAAAACCACCAAGTAAATTAATCCTGTAGTTTTCTTTAATAACTTTATTATACGTCAGGGTATTTTCTACCAGATACTCGTATGACTCATTTAAACTTGTATTAAGAGATCTAACATTACTACCACGGTTATTCATCTCAAACTGAGGAACATAATTTTTAAATCTTCCGAGCCCCATGTTTAAACCACCATTTAACTTATACTCCAGATCCGGAAGAATCTTGTAAGAAGCATATGCACTACCAATGAGCTTATTATTAAAGGTATATGCCCTGTTCATGTCACGACGGCCAAGAATATTATCCCTGTTATTAACACCTGTGGTAGCTGGCGAAGGACCTGCATACCCGCTATTATTTCTGGAGTCATAAACCGGCATGGTCGTAGCTGCACCCATCATATAAGCTAGATCCAGGTTATTTCCAAAGTTCAGGTTCAAACCTTGCTCTTTACTTGCGATCAATGATTGCCCGATTGTTAATTTTCCGATCTTGAACTCAGTTTTTACCCTTGAATAATAACGCTTGTAGGTACGGAATTTCAAAACACTTTCCTGATCAAAAATACCTCCAGAAATGGAATAACTTGCATTTTTATTACCTCCTGAAACGGTAAGTGAGTGATCTTGTATTGGCGCAGCCTCAATTGATACAGCTTGCCAATCAGTATTGGTCTGTAGATTTACAGGATCATTCATGGCAGGTTGTAAAGGATAAAAGTTACCATTTACGTGGGCTTCATTAATTACATCTGCCATTTGCTGAGAATTCAGCAATGGTATAAATTTATTTTTACTGAATGACTGAATTCCATAATAAGAATTAAAGCTGATCGAGGGATCACGATTCCCACCACTTTTGGTTGTAATTATTATTACCCCATTTGCAGATCTGGCACCATAAATCGCAGCAGCAGAACCATCCTTTAATACAGTGGTAGATTCAACATCATTTGGATTAATACTATTAATATCTCTAGCCTCCATTGGCATTCCATCAACCACATAAAGCGGACCAGATCCACCAAAAGTATTCAATCCTCTGATACGAACGTTTACATTCTCACCGGGATCTCCTGAAGTACTTGTAAATGAAACACCCGCAACTTTACCCTGCAAAGCCTGATTGATGTTTGAGAATGCCTGATCCTTGATATCCTTTGCTGTTACCGAAACAACAGAACCTGTTAAATCACTTTTCTTTTGAGTACCATAACCAACTACCACCACCTCCTGAAGGGCTTCGGTATTTTGCTCCAGAGTAACATCCAGGCTTGTACGGCCTGAAATAGAAACCTCTTTTGTAGTATAACCAATATAGGTAAATACTAAAATACTCGAACCATCGGGAACATTTATGGAATAACGGCCATTTACGTCAGTACTCACACCCACATTAGTACCTTTCACCGTTACACTCACACCAATCAAAGTCTCTCCTTTTGCGTCACTTACCTGACCTTTTATTTCTGTAGGTGGTGCCTTTTCTGAAAGTTTCTTGATGTCGATTAAATTTGCCTGCAATGAGGCCAACAACTTTTGCTGAACGATGATCGTATTATTACTGATTGTATAAGTAAGGGACTGATTTGAAAAAGATTTTTCAAGCACCTCCCTCAGGGATGCGTTATTTACATTGATATTAACCGGTTTGGCTTCGTTTATCAATGGTGTGATATAAACGAGATCGTAGCCTGTCTGGGCTCCAATCTCTTTTAAAACTACCTCAAGTTTGGCATTCTTAAATTTTAAGCTTACCGTTTGAGAAAATGAAGCAGCACTGCTTATTTGAAGTAGGGCTGTGATCAATAAAACAAAAGTTAGTTTAATCATCAACAAAAGTCTTATTATGTAATCAGATGGCCTACATATGTTTAATGAATAGAATTTCATATCTTTGCATGTTTGGGTTTAGTTAATACTTGTTCACAACAATTAGATTGATAACCCGAATTTGGTCAGGGGCGTTGCAACCGCTCCTGGCTTTTTTATAGGATTACCGTTAGCTTTTTTGGTCTATCTCATCGCATAACAGTTATCCTCCTTCCTTCAACTTTAAAATGAACTGCATTGGTTAACTGTAATACATTTAATACTTCATGGATATCTTTTGATCTGGAAATGTTACCTCCAAATCCAACATCCGGAATATCGCCGGAATAAGTCACTTCAACATTATACCAACGAGATACTTTTCGCATAATACTATGGATGTCTTCATCTTTAAACAAAAAATAACCCTTAGTCCAGGCAATAACCTCCTCATTGTCCGCCTCAATTACTTTAGATGATTTCAAACTAGGCTGAAATTGTTGCCCGGGACTTAAAAGAACAACTCTATCCTTATATATAATCTTTACTGAACCTTCAATCAAAGTTGTTTTAAAACTTTCTTCATCTGAATAAGAGTTAATATTAAACCGGGTTCCCAAAACCTCCACTATTTGGTCCTTAGTAATTACTTTAAACGGCATATCAGGATTTCTTGCCACATCAAAATAGGCTTCTCCATTTAATTCAACTTCCCTGGTATTGCCAGAAAAAAAAGCAGGGAAACGCAAAGAGGAAGCTGAATTCAACCAAACTTTACTTCCATCCGGCAAATTGATTTGATATTTTCCTCCATATGGCGTTTCAATTTTATTATAAATCACGTCTGAAGGAATGATTTCAGGAATATTTCTTTCATTTTTAGCAAATGAATATAGTAACTCTCCTTCTGCTGTTTTCTGAATACTTACACCAGCCTGATTCGCCAATAAACCATTTTTTGCATCCTCCAAAATAATTTTTGAACCATCAGAAAGTGTCAGAACAGCCTTATCACCGCCGGGTTTGATTATTACCTTTTCCTCTGTTGTTGATGATATTGAAAGTTCTTTATGAGAATTAACTGCTCTGTTACTATAAAAAAATAGCCCAATGGAAAGTATCGCAAGCAAACTTGCCGCTACACCAATCTGGTGCCAGGCTCTGATATTTAATTTGACATATCGGTCAGAATCTGTATTTTGATAGTCCTGTTCACCTTTGAGGACATCTTCGAAAATGCTATTCTTTTCCTCCTTGCTCAATGATGCGCAGACTTTCATCTTTCTGAGTTCCTGATCCATTGAAAAATGAATTTCCTCGTCATCATTTCCCGATCTTAAATAATCAAATAATTGCTCAAATTCATCTTTACTGATTTTTCCTTCAGTAAAAAGACTTAAAAGCTCATCCAATTTATTTTGATTCATTATTGATTATTTAAAAAATATAACTGTCATTGGTAATACACATGAAATACAAAACAGGACTAGTCGCCAGTTAATTTTTTCAATAAAAATTTTAAAAGAAAGGAAATCCTGATTAGTAAAGTATAGAAAATGCTTTTTGTAGTTGAGTTCTAAGTGTCTTCAGGGCAGACACAAGGTGATTTTTTACTGTATTCCTGGATATATTAAGTTCCTCGGCAATTTCATCAAAACTAAGTTCCTGTTGTCTGCTCATCCTGTAAACCAATTGCTGCTGTTTTGGCAAACTTACCAGTACCTGCTCGGTAAACCTTTCAAGATCCTCCATAAAAACATACTCTTCCGTTTCATTGGTGGTCGTTTGAAGATTTAACCACATTTTTTCCATTGCAATTTGAGAACTTGCAACTTGTCGAAGCACATTTAAAGTTAATCTTCGGGTAATTGTGTATAAATACGGGGCGATGGGATATTGTGTATCGAGCTTCTCACGGTTAATCCAAAGATTCATAAAGACTTCTTGAACTACTTCCTGGCAAGGCTCCTTTTCTTTTAGAAATTTTAAGCTGAAGTAATAGAGTTTACTGGAATAAGAATCAAAAACCAAACGAAATGCAAGCTCATCACCTTCTTTAATACGGGTGATTAGCTCAAAATCGCAAATTAGATCTCTTTTCTGCATGTATTAACGTTGATAAATTAAATATATACTAAATATTGTAATTTTTAAACAAAAAATCCAATGAATTAAATAAACCCCTGCATAAAATGTAAAAAATGCTTAAAAATTTTAAAGCGGGAATACATGCACATTACTAATAAGCGCTATTCATTAAAGTGGGCTAAAGAGTTCTAGTGCGAAAGTAGCCTAAGACAAAATACAGCTAATTAGCTTATGATTATAAAGCAAAAATCCTATTTAGAGCGCTGCTTCTTCCGGGTATGGTAATAATATCTTGATCTATTTTGATTCTTGACCGCACTTTTTGATGTTGAGACAGATTTTCGATAATGACCCTTCCTTGCTCTGCCATTTTTATCTACAGAAGATTTAACATAGGTGTATGACCCCCCGTTTTCTTGTAAATCACAGGAGCTAAAACTAAAAAATAGAATCAAGAAGGTAACAAGCAGATACATTTTCATACTATT
>CAMBFY010000182.1 GCA_945865415.1 Sphingobacterium thalpophilum | reverse complement strand
GTGCAAGAAATGGCGCGCCTCAAAGCCGAAGGCTTCATATTATTGAATGAAGTTCCAAAAAAAGGAGCAGATAATAAGCTCGTTTGCTTCATTCATCCAAAATCTGCTCATGGGGTGCTGGTCGAACTTTGCCAGGAGATTAAATAAGCTATTTGATAGTGTACAGATTATGAATGTTTTATACTTGTTTGGACAAAGCTCTGGTGCACATTATTATTTTTTGAAAATCAATACCTGTGTTTTATAGCTTAGTTCAGCCCTTTCCTTCGGGGTAGTTAGGGCATGAAATCCTGTTTAATAACAAATATCAAAGAGCCCTAAGCTGCCTCCTCCGGCAAGGTTTATTTTACCTGGGGCTGGGTTTCATGTGGAGAGAAAGGCACGACGAAGCAATCTCATTACGTTTAGCAAGTTGTGAGGGGATTGCCGCGCTGCGCTCGCAATGACAAAGCGCTACATTCATAATGACACCAAGTTTCCCTCTGGTCGGTGTTCTCACCGTACCAAGTATGATTATGTCATTGATTGGTGATAACAACAAGCACAAGGAAAGTGGTCGGTGATAACACCAACCACAGGAAAACCCTCCTTAATTAAGCTTAAAGTATTAAGCATTCCTCTTTTATTCAGAATATTTACAATTAACCTTTTAAGTAAAAATATTTTTTCTATATTTGCACCTCTTAAAAAGTATTGAAGATGAAAGCTGAATTGCATCCCAAAAATTATAGATTAGTTGTGTTCAAAGACATGTCTAATGAATATTCTTTCTTGACAAAATCTTGTATTGATACCAAAGAAAGCATCAAATGGGAAGATGGTAATGAATATCCACTGGTAAAATTAGAGATATCACATACCTCACACCCTTTCTACACCGGCAAAATGAAATTGGTTGACACCGCAGGTCGTATCGATAAGTTCCGTTCACGTTACGAAAAGAAATAATTTTTATTTGATAATATTTAAAGTCCCGGCCCATAAGGTCGGGACTTTTTTTATTTTTGTTCAATGAGTGTAATTCTTTTTGACGATCAGTTTCGAAGTAATTTGCTGCCTCTGGTTTATACCAGACCAGTTTCCGAGCTCAGGGTCGGAATTCTGAGTATTGCCGATAAATGGAGGAAACACCTTAAAACAGATGTGGCTTACCTGACTGAAAGTTACCTTCAGGAAAAATACCCGCTCCAATACTTCCCAAATAATCTTTTTATTAATGCCGCTATCTGCCCGGATGAAGAGCTGATCCGCACTCTGGATACTCTTAAAGACGGAGATGCCCTTAGTTCTAGTCAATTGCTCATTGCAGTCCGCTTATCTGAAGCTGATGCCCGGGAATTCAGTCCACTGCACACCGATAAGTTCAGGCCTGTTGAATACTCCAAACCCTTTGTCCGCTTAGCTTTCCCCGACCATATCTTCAGCCATAACGATATCGAAATAAGAAAGGATTTCGAACTCATTACCAAAGGCCGTCAATCAGCTTCATTAAGCAGTACCAATATAATTTTAGGTGATCACATCTTTATTGAAGAGGATGTACAGGCCGAATGCTCAACATTCAACACCAGAACCGGACCAATTTATATAGGTAAAAAAGCCCTCATCATGGAAGGCTGCCACATCCGCGGCTCATTTTCGATGGGAGATCATGCGGTTATGAAAATGGGTGCAAAGATCTACGGAATGACCTCGGTCGGCCCATATGCAAAGGTGGGTGGTGAAATCAATAATTCAGTAATTTTTGCCAATTCTTCTAAAGGCCATGAAGGCTATCTGGGAAATTCCGTCATCGGTGAATGGTGTAATATTGGGGCCGACAGCAATAATTCTAACATGAAGAACAATTATGCTGAAGTCAGGCTATGGGATTATCCTACTGAGGGTTTCCGCAAAACAGGCTTGCAGTTCTGTGGTTTGATTATGGCCGATCATGCCAAATGTGCAATTAATACCATGTTTAATACAGGTACAGTGGTGGGGGTTGGTGCCAATATCTTCGGCTCAGGTTTCCCAAGAAATTTCGTTCCCGACTTTTCCTGGGGAGGAAACGCAGGTTTCGAAGTGTATTCTCTTAAGAAGATGTTTGAAACCGCAAAAAGAGTTTATGAACGCAGAAATACAGAATTTAATGATACCGAAAGTGCTATTTTGAGCCGGGTATTTGATCTGACAGAACAGTATAGAAGATTTTAACAGTAAATTCATAATGAGAAAAAAGATAGTAGCAGGTAACTGGAAAATGAATATGAGCCTAACTGAAGGCCTGGAACTTTTCTCAGAAATCAAAAATTTAATCCGCGAAGAAGTTAAAGGTAATCAGGTAGTAATTGTTTGCCCGCCCTTTATCCATATCAGCAGCCTTGCCCAGTCTTTAGCAGATATTAGCCTTGCTGTTGGAGCTCAGAATTGCCATCAGTCTGATAGCGGTGCCTTTACAGGTGAAGTTTCTGCTTCCATGCTGGCTTCTGCTGGCGCATCTTATGTAATTATCGGACATTCAGAACGCCGCCTTTATTTCGCAGAATCGACTATTCAATTGGCGCAGAAGCTGGATGCGGTCTTGAAAAACGGACTTATTCCTATATTTTGTATCGGGGAGACCCTCGAACAACGAAATGATGGTTCTTATTTTGAGGTAATTCAAAAACAGTTAGCTGAAGCGGCATTTCATCTGCAGGAAGCAGATTTCGCAAAGCTTGTGATTGCCTATGAGCCCGTTTGGGCCATTGGTACCGGCTTAACTGCAAGTCCGGAGCAGGCACAGGAAATTCATTCCTATATCAGGAAACTGATTGCCGAAAAATATGATCTAAGCCTTGCTGGGGATCTGACTATTCTTTACGGCGGAAGCTGTAACCCAAAAAATGCTTCTGAATTGTTTGGGCAGCCTGATATTGACGGCGGACTCATTGGTGGTGCATCATTAAAAGCCCGTGATTTTGTAGACATCATAAAAGCCCTGGATCAGAAATGACCTATATTGAGCTGATTATTACTCTTCAGTCTGCTGAGGAATTTCATAAAGATCTACTGATCAGTGCTTTGTCTGAGATTGGCTATGATACCTTCGAGGATACCGATCAGGGATTTAAGGCTTATATCCCCGAACCCGATCTCAAACTTGAGCAATTGGAACATTTATCCCTGAATTATGCTGATCTATTCAGTTTTTCCTATATCCTAAATACAATTCCGCACCAAAACTGGAATGAAGTATGGGAAAGTAATTTTGAACCTATTCAGGTTGGGGGTAAATGCTATGTCAGGGCAACTTTTCATGAAGCCCATCCTGAATTTGAATATGAAATTGTCATTGATCCTAAGATGGCTTTTGGAACTGGGCATCATCAAACTACTGCCTTGATGATGGAGTTTATGCTTGAGCATAATTTCAATGGTAAAACCGTACTTGATATGGGCTGCGGGACCGGGATTCTGGCTATTCTTGCCGCAAAGCTCGGAGCCAAAGAAGTACTGGCCATTGATTATGATGAGATTTGTTTTGAAAGTACTCTTGAAAATTCAGATCTGAATCAGATCAATACCATAAAGGCGCTTAAGGGCTCCAAAGAAGTTATTCCTGAAAGCCGGTTCGAAATCATTCTGGCCAATATCAACCGCAATATCTTGCTGGATCAGTTGGATACTTATGCAAAGGTAAGCATGCCTGGTACTTTATTGTTTTTGAGTGGCTTTTATCAGGAACCCGACTTGTCCATTCTGAATGAAAAATGTAACAGCCTTGGCTTTACTTATGTGCAGCATAAAGAATTAAACAATTGGGTGGCCGCCAGGTATATTTTTCATTCCTGATTTACGCTAAGATTAAATTTTACCTGTAAAGAAATTTCTTTAGCTCACTGATTATCAAGGGCAGCATCTTATTTCTATGCGTTTAAAGAATTAATCATTTGTTTCCCTGAGAATTACAATACACATTTCATCCTCGCATTGAATTAATAATTAATTCATTATCAAAGCGTTGTAAACGAAAATTAACAGTATTCAAGAAATTGAATTCAGGATTTATTAAGTTTATTGTTGATCAAGAATCGTCTTAAGTTTAGACTTAAACTTAAAATTGCGTATGAATACTCAAAATTAACCATTTGCTAAATTATTGAAGTAAATTCTTTAAGCTTGTATAGTTAAATGATCATTAGATTTAATTTTTTTCTTCTTAAGAATTTAATTTACAGTTATTCACAAGAGAACATTTAATTTACAAGATGATACAATGAAGAAGAGAGAATTAACAGAAATCTCATCATTCATTCAATTTGGAGAGATTTAATACTTTCCAAAACATACAAATTTTAGACCGGCGGTATTTCTAATGGCAAAACAAATCCAGTTAGCATTGATAAATTTCAAGTTAATTTATCAAAAATTTAGAAATTGAATCATTTCATTAGGAATTACAATCAATTAAAATACAGGCAATCGGTTCATTTATTGGAGTAAATCAGTAAAGGCTTTTAAAAATTTAAAATCATTAAATACAGAGTTCAAATTTTACGCCAAAGTTTTGGTAATATTTTTTAAAAACATTAGAAAATTGTTTTTTGAGTAATATATAAAGTTGAACATTCGCTTTTAATCAAAATTTATCTACCATCCACCCTATAAAAACAATAAAATGAATGAATTCGGTAAAAAAATACGCTTACTAAGGCACCAAAAAGGTTGGAGTCAGGAGGAGGTTTCTAAGCGTTTAACTATTTCTATACCGGCTTATTCTAAAATAGAAACCGGAATTACTGATGTCAATGTAACAAGGCTCGGAGAAATTGCCGCGATATTTGACCTGAGTATAGTTCAGCTATTGACCTTTAGAGATTCAGAGGAGCAGAAGAAACTAAATACAGACATGGAAGAGACAGCATTTAAACTTCAAGCCCGTGAAGTTGAGCTCATTGACATGCAAAAGAAGATCATCGAATTGTATGAAGAACTTCGGATGGTGAAAGCATAGTCCTCTACATACAGGAGAGGTTCGCACATTCTGGAAAGTCCCGCTCAAACGGGACTTTCTTATTTAAAACAGTTTCCGCATCGTGACATGCCTTTTCCCAAAAGTAGCCCCGGAAGCTGCGTGTAAAGCGAGCATTTTATCATTAAAATCACCTACCCAGGATAATTCCACTTCTACATACTGATTCTTCGGAATCACATATTCTTTTAGTTTGACGAACAATGCCGATTCCAGTCCGTGTTTTTGAAAAGCTTTCTTTGTGCCCATCACCACCGCTCGCATCCGGTTTACCCCTTTCCAGCGATAGTACAAGAATTTCAGTTTTTCGATCAAACCCAGTTTACCATTGAAGCTTTTAATCATTTGATTGGCATCTGGAAGAAATACTACTACCGATGCTGGTTCATCGTTAACATAGGCAAACCAGATCAGTTTCTCATCCATCACCGTTTTCATTTTATTGAAAGTTTCAAGAATCCCTTTGCTTTGTAGCGGGACGAAATTTTCAAAATCCTGCCAGGCATCATTGTATATTTCGGCAAAATCTTTTGCATAAGCTTCCAGTTTGTTCACTTCCAGGTGTTTGAAGGTATAACCCGGTTTATTGGCAACCCATTGAGCGATCTTAGTAAAACGCTCCGGAAAGGGCTTATTTACCTCCAGGTGATTGGTGATCTGCTCATACAGCGTAGTAAAACCATAAGCTTCGAAGAGTCCTTTATAATAGGGGTGATGGTAATTCATGCCATAAGAAGGGGTGGTAAAACCTTCGATCAGCAGTCCCCAGAAACTGTCGTTTTCACCGAAATTAATGGGTCCGTCCATGGCCTTCATACCCTTTTCTTTTAA
>CAMBFY010000181.1 GCA_945865415.1 Sphingobacterium thalpophilum | reverse complement strand
CTTTTCATTGTTTTGTTGATCGTAGAGTTTACTGATCTTATTTTTGCAGTTGATTCAATACCGGCGATTTTTGCAGTTACCAAAGATCCTTACATCGTATTTTTCTCCAATATTTTCGCGATCCTGGGATTGAGGTCAATGTTCTTTCTTCTGGTGAATGTTATTCATAAATTTCATTACCTCAAATTGGGATTAGCCTTCCTGCTCGTATTCATTGGTGTCAAGATGCTTGCACATCACTGGCTAACTTTATGGGGATTTACAACAGTTCATTCATTGTTCGTTATATTATTCATTCTTACGACAAGTGTTGTGGCATCGCTGCTGTTCCCTATGAGGGTGAACAAGGAATAAGGAGCAAGGAACAAGGATTTATTTTAGTTACCTGTTATCAGTTACCTGTTGTCAGCAAATAGCACTAAATTTCAAGTGAAGCTTTAATTTGTCTTGGCTTTTGGCTTTCTGCTTTTAGCTTTTAGCTTTCTACTTTCAGCTTTCTACTTTCAGCTTTCTGCTCTACTTATAGCAATTTCAGTATCTCATCCACATAAGCCCTGTCATTTGCCAGTCGTGGTACTTTATGTTGTCCGCCAAGCTTACCACGATTTTTCATCCAGTGATAGAATGTACCATCAGTTGCAAGGTGCAGCAATGGTCGGCGTAAAGCCATGTCTTTAAACCGTTTGGCATCATAATCAGAATTCACTTCTCTTAAGGTTTGGTCGAGCAGATCGGTGAATTTTTCTACATCGTCAGGTTTTTGCTCAAACTCGATGATCCATTCATGTCCGCCAACTGCATCACCTTCAAAATAAATCGGACAGGCGGTATAATCACGGATGATAGCATGTGTCTCAAGACATGCTTTGGCAAGTCCTTTTTCAGCATTATCTATGATCAGTTCTTCGCCGAATGCATTGATGAAGTGTTTGGTTCGTCCGGTGATTTGAATTCGGTGTGGTGAGAGCGAAGTGAATTTTATTGTATCGCCGATCATATACCGCCATAATCCGGCATTTGTTGAAATGATCAATGCATAATTCTTATTCAGTTGAACCTGGTCAAGCCGGAGGGTTTTTGGGTTCTCTGCATGAAGATCTTCCATAGGAAGAAACTCATAATAAATTCCGTAATCAAGCATTAGGAGCATTTCCTCAGAATTAGGTTGATCCTGAATGCCAAAAAATCCTTCAGAAGCATTATATGTTTCAAGATAATACATATCATCTGAAGGGATAAGTTTTTTGAATTGTTCGCGGTAAGGATTGAAATTCACCGCTCCATGGAAGTAAAACTCCAAATTTGGCCAAACTTCAAGCAGGTTGTTTTTACCGGTAATTTCAAGAATTCGCTTTGCAAGTACAAGATTCCATGTAGGAACACCTGCAAGATTGGTAACATTAACATCAATTGTTACCCGAGCCATTTTTTCTACCTTTTCTTCAAAATTATCCATCAATGCGATTGACAATTCAGGAGTGCGGTAGAATTCTGCCCAGAACGGCAAATTTTTTATCAGAACTGCTGACAGGTCGCCATAACAGGAATCTGTATTGAATTGGTTAATCTGATGACTACCCCCCAATACCAAACATTTTCCGGTGAATATTCTGGCGTTAGGCCGGTTATCACAATACATTGACAAGAGGTCTTTGCCTCCTTTAAAATGACATTCTTCAAGCGATTCCTCACTCACCGGAATAAATTTGCTCCGGTCATTTGTGGTTCCTGATGATTTAGCAAACCATTTGATTTCAGAAGGCCAAAGCACATTTTGCTCGCCATTCATCATTTTTTCGATGTATGGTTTTAGTGATTCATAATTTTGAATCGGTACGCGTTCTTTAAACTGATCCTGATTAAAGATGGAAGAATAGTCATATTTTTTGCCCCATTCAGTATGTTGGGCACTGGAGATTAGTGTCTGAAACCATTCATCCTGAACATCATGGGGATATTTTATGAAAAGCTCGATCTGGTGCATCCGCTTTTTCATGATCCAGGTAAAAATGGAATTTACAATTGTCATTCTGTTATATGGCTAATTGGCGCTCAGAGTTTCTTTTTTCGCAATTCAAAATTCTGACCAAGATAGAATTTTTTAGCCATTTCATTGTTTGCAATCTCCTGAGGAGTACCTGTCAACATAATCTTGCCCTCAGCAAGCAAATAAGCTCTGTCAGTAATGGAGAGTGTTTCCTGAACATTATGATCGGTAATCAGAATACCAATATTTCTAAGCTTAAGTTTAGCTACAATACTCTGAATTTCCTCTACTGCAATTGGATCAACGCCTGCAAATGGTTCATCAAGAAGGATGAATTTAGGATCTGCTGCAAGTGCTCTGGAAATTTCAGTCCGCCTTCTCTCTCCTCCCGAGAGTAAGTCGCCTCGATTTTTCCTTACTTTATGAAGACTGAATTCATCGATTAGTTGTTCAAGTTTATCCCTTTGTTCCTCCTTTGTTAGCTTGGTCATTTCAAGAACAGCTTTTATATTATCTTCAACTGATAATTTCCTGAAAACTGAGGCTTCCTGAGCGAGATATCCAATTCCCTTTTGTGCCCTTCGATACATAGCATCTTCTGTTATGTCTACATCATCTAGATAAACATGGCCTTCATTTGGTCTGATTAATCCTACAATCATATAGAATGAAGTAGTTTTTCCTGCACCATTTGGGCCAAGTAATCCTACAATTTCTCCCTGCGAAACATGAAAGGATACATTGCTGACAACAGTACGCTGTTTATACTTTTTTACGAGGTTCTCAGCTCTTAAGATCATTGTTTCTGGTTTTGAAAAGCTGGTTGTATCCCCTTGATATTCAATTGTATCGATTTTTTCTCTTTCCATGTATTTTCTTCAGTGGTATAACATATGTCAAATGCTGCTCCTGAATTGATCAGGTTCAGATATTCACCCAGACCAAATCCTATGCAGTTAAAATAAGTCTGATTGTCCTGATGCACGCTCATTTTCAAATGGTTGTTGCCAACAATTGTAGCCGTTCCGTAAGTATAAACATTTCTGCTAACAAACACAGGGGCCATGTTTTGTGGACCAAATGGTTCAAACTGATTTAGAATTCGGTAGAATTTCGGGTCGATTTGTTTCAGTTCAATTTCTGCGTCTATATTTATTGCCTGTACCAACAACTCCTCCGGAATACTGGCAGAAACAACATCCTCAAAACGTCGCTGGAATGCAGGTATATTTTCAATCTTCATCGTCAGACCCGCTGCATATTTATGACCTCCAAACTGAATAAGCAAATCGCTGCATTCACATAAAGCTTCATAAAGGTCGAACCCGGCTACTGATCTTGCAGAACCTGCTGCAAGACCATTTGAGTAGGTCATAACGATTGTTGGCCGATAATATTTTTCGGTAAGCCTTGAAGCTACAATTCCGATTACTCCTTTATGCCAGTTTTCATTGTACACCACAGTTGTCTTTTGGCTGATAAGTATCGGATCCCCATCAATCATTGCTAAAGCCTGTTCTGTAATAGTACTATCATGCTCTTTACGTTCTGTATTTTTTGTATTTATGATCTGACTTTTGTCTAGAGCTATCGCTTCATCATCCGCAATCAACAGGTTCACCGAATGTTTGGCATCATCAATTCTTCCTGCAGCATTAATTCTGGGACCGATTGTAAAAACCACATCCATGATGTTCATATTTTCTTTTCTGCCGGAAATATTCATGAGAGCTAACAGCCCCCTGCATGGATCTGCATTTAATTTTTTAAGCCCATGCCAGGCCAGAATTCGGTTTTCCCCTGTAATTGGAACAATATCCGAAGCAATACTCACAGCGACCAAATCCAGGTAAGAACAGACCTGCTCCATTGAAATTTCATAGTTCAGGGCATAAGCATGAATTAGCTTAAATCCAATCCCACAACCTGATAATTCCTTATAGGGATAGTTGCAATCAGTTCTTTTAGGGTCAAGTACAGCAATTGCTGCAGGTAGTTGTTCGCCTGGTAGATGATGATCACAAATGATAAATTCAATACCCTTCTCTTTGGCATAGTCGATTTTATCAACTGATTTAATGCCACAATCCAATGCAATAATGAGTGAGTAGCCATTTTCAAAGGCATAATCAATTCCCTGTGTAGAAATACCATAACCCTCCCGATAGCGATCGGGGATGTAAAAGTCAATTTCAGAATAAAGTTTTTTAAAGAAACTGAACGTGAGCGCTACAGATGTGGTTCCATCAACATCGTAATCTCCATAGATGAGAATTTTTTCACCCGATGTAATTGCCTGATTGATACGGGAAACAGCTATTGCCATGTCCTGCATCAAAAAAGGATCATGAAGCTCGTTTAGATCTGGTCTGAAAAAAGATCTTGCATCTTCATAATTAGTAATTCCTCTTTTAACGAGAATGCTCACTAAAACCCTATCAATTTTCAATGAATCTTGTAATGCTGCTATTGCTGCAAGGTTTTCAAGCTCCCGTTCCACCCACCTTTTTTGCATATCTTTGCCTAAGTAAATTGTAAAAATAGAATTTAACAATATAATAAAAAAAGAACATTGAAAGCTTTCCCTTTAGTTGAAGGATCTTATTCTGTGGATAGTTCAAAGACTTTTATTCCATTTGATGCATCCATTCATGATCCTAAGGACAGGCCCGCATCCCTGTTTATTTATGTGCAGCCTTTTCTGGTTGAAACCGGGAATGATTTAATTATTCTAGATACCGGACTTGGCTTTCAGAATGAGCAGGGTGAACTAATAATACATCAAAATATTAAGAATGCAGGCTATGATCCTTCTGATGTTAGCCTAGTCTTGATGTCACATCTTCATTATGACCATGCAGGTGGTATGGTTAATAACTTAGGTGGTCAATTATCTTTGAGTTTTCCCAACGCTGATTATGTGATTCAAAGGGGAGAATGGGAATCTGCCTATAGTAAACCTTCTCTATCCTATAAAACAGAGATTTTCGACTTTGTTCAACGCAGCGGCTCAATTCAGTTTATTGAAGGAAGCGGACAATTCAACAGAGAGGTTGCATTTGAGTTTACAGGTGGCCATTGTGAATTTCACCAGGTTTTCCTGATCAGGGAAGAAGAAGAAACCATATTCTTTGGAGCAGATATTCTTCCTGAACCAGGGCAGTTATTAAGAAGATTTGTTGCCAAGTATGATTTTGACGGGAGAAAATCTATGGAATTAAGGCAGGAATATGGGAAAAAGGCAGCTGAAGAGCATTGGAAATGCTTGTTCTACCACGCTAAAACTAAGTCGATTGCAAAAGTTGCGTTTGAGAATGAAGCATTTAGGATAGTTTAGGGAGCCAAGAGCCAAGAACCAAGATTAATTCTAGTTCGTTTGAGAATTAGTTTTTGGGGCAAAGAGCAAGGAGCAAAGAATAAAGACTTAAAGCTTCATTTGAAATTTAGTACTATTTACAGATAACAGTATATCATTTTTTTGATTAAAGAATAAGGAGCAAAGAACAAAGACTAATGTCTTCATTTAACATTTAGAATTATTATTAAATGGTCAAAATCAAAAATTAAGCTCGAAGACTAACAAGTTTTTAATTGTACTGTGATTTGTCTTTATTCCTTAATCTTTGTTCTTTGTTCCTTTTTCTAATTTAGTTTTTCCTTGCAGTCAGATTGATGTTCAACTCGAACTCATCATCAATAGCTTTATCGCCAATGTCTCCAAAAAAGGTTTTTGAACGAAACTTGATATCGTATTTTGTACGATCAACTCTGATTCCTGAAGCTGCAGCAACCACTACTCCATTTGCCTGCTTAACAGTTGCAGGAAAGGTCAGGGGGTGAGTAATTCCTTTGATGG